>NZ_CEZPJD010000047.1:19441-20660 GCF_983059655.1 Okeania sp. | reverse complement strand
GGTTCGGTCTCCTTTTATGGGAAAAGTCAGTGGGAGCATCCTGCTGCCATTGTCAGAAATCACAATAATTTCTGCTGGTGCGTTACGCTTTGCTTAAACGCACCCTACATCTTTATATAGATAACAGCAACAATAAATCCGTATATCCGTGGCAAAATTAGTATCTAGCTCATGCTTGACTATTCAACCAATTCTCCACATCTTCCAGAGTATTGAAACCTAAAATTTCTGCTGCTAAAAGCTTAAATTGTTCCACAGATAAGTCCTCCATTTTAATCTTAAATTCTCTAGGAATCTCTCCAAATTTCTGCCGAAGTTGAACCAGAATTAATTCAGAATATGCCTGGGTTTGAGCAAAAGTAATCCCTCCCTTATTGTCTTCAATAACCATTTCCTGCCTTTCCAAAAAATCTAATTCTTCTCTAGTTAAACTAGCGCGATTAGCAATATTTAAAGCTGATTCTATTTCTGGCACTGCCCCTAGAGAATCGGGAATTACTTCTAAATTAGGAGCATCTTTAAGAAAATAAATCCACTTGTCACTAAGGGTTTCTAATTCTGAGAGTTCCTTGTGGAATTTAGGTAATTCTAAAAAGATTAAACTCAATTCATCTCGATAATTAAACAACAGCGTGTCTTCTTTAAATCGAAACTTATTAATCATCTGAGGCTTGTCTTCAAATAGCACAAAATCAGTAATTGTTAAAGCAACATAAGGTCGTAAAGTTGGATATTTTTCTCCTTTACCTAGCTGATTTCCGTAAGCTTTTGCTAAGTTATAAACTACTCGTTTCTCAAAAGCTTTGAGGTGAATTACCTGCATTTCTATAATTACAGTTGTACCATTATCTAATAATGCTTTGACATCCAGAAAGCTATCTTTAGAAACTTCAATTTTTCCTGGATTAGCAGGGTCAATTATTGTTAGAGATTTAATAGTATTTGTGTTGTCGTAAATTATGGCGTTCAGAAAGCTAATAAGGATGTTTTTATTCTTATCAGAAGCGAATATTTTTTTAAAAGCAAAGTCTGTTTTAGGGTCGATAAATCTCATAGTTAGTTCTCCTTTTTTATAAGCATTTCCTACGGACTGCTGCGCAAACAGCCGTCAGCTATCAGCTATATCAGCTATCAACTATTGCTTTTGATGTGAATTCAAAGTAGTATTAATTGAGCCATAATTAAATCTTACTACAAAAGTTGTTAAAGTCTATACTTT
>NZ_CEZPJD010000047.1:16429-19341 GCF_983059655.1 Okeania sp. | reverse complement strand
AATTCCTGCAAATGCTCTCCCTCAAGACGTAAAGGTGGTTGCTCTGGTTTCGGCAACCAATCTAACTTTGGACGTTCAGGAGCGATCGCCACTATTATTTCCTCAACCCCAGGTTTACCACTCAGTTTAAAAGATTCTCTAAATGCTCCCTCCATTGGCAACGATACTGCACCCGCTTCATTAAAACTAGGAGAAGGCGCAAGAAACGACGGCGACAAACAATAAAATTTACCAGAAGTACCTTTTTCCAATAGAGTCAAATATCCCGGACGTTCCAACTGTACCTCAAATTTAATCTCAGTTCCCAAAGGTACGCGATCGGGATAATTAGAATCACATTGCCACATTTCCATTGTGCTCATCCTTGGGAAAACAGGACCCATTTTATTAGTTGAAACAGCCATATTTTTCAATAGATACCAACGATAAACTATTTCACGCAACCACCGTTTAGCAATTTCAACTTTATCTTTTGTTGCTCCATCAAAATCACAACCTTCAACCTCTAGTTTTTTAAATATTGTCTTCAAAGAGTCACGCAGAATAATATCTGGCGTTGCTTTTTGACTAGCATTTTCTAATAAATTCTTTGATAAAACATCAGCCAGTGCTGAATTATTCAAATCATCATTATCAATTTTAAATCGTTCGGTAAATATCAGTCTGTTTTTATCTTTAAGCATCAATTTATCGGCAATTTTTTTCAGAAAATTAGGCTCATTATTTTTGTAAATTTCATCTAACATGATTAACTATTCCTTTTCAATATGTTCACCTATAATTATATTTCGATAAATTCAAAATTGCCACAACAATTCTACATAGTTCTACATGAATCTACCTGGCTCTACATAGATCTATTTTGATTAAAAACATATATTTTTGCTACTATTATTGATTTTTCCTGCTTTTGTTTAACTTCTATACAACTCCTAATACTTCTATAGGCAAAACCTAAATTTACTAACTAATCTAATAGTTATAGTTCAAAAAAAATCAACAGAATCAAATGTCTAAATCAATCAAAATATTATTAATCTCAATCCTTGCTGGAAGTATTTTCAGCATTATATCAATCAGCACTAATCAAAATGCCAAAAAAATTAGTCAAGCTATTGAAAGTGGAGTAACTATGACATCTAGTATATCTGCTTTACTAATCAGCTTAAAAGATACCAACGAATAATTAAGGACGTTGCACGCAACGTCCCTACAGGGTTATCATTCTACCTTGCCAGACATTTTTCATCCCCATTTACTATTAAAAAAGCTTATTTTTCTAATTAACTGCAAATTCTTTATAGGGACGTACTTCTGGTGGATGAAAACCCAAAACAATTTGATTTTTCGGAATACCTGCATTAACTAAATCTAAAGCGATACCATCCTCTAAAGCATCTCGATGTATCCAGATTTTATCTCCAATTACTTCTACATGAACTAGACATCCATGAACTTGTACATCATTCTCCCATCCCTGAGTAATTAATAACAAGACTTACGCATGAACGCTATTAGTAGGGTGTGTTAGCGCTAGCGTAACTGAGCGACACCCTATATATAGTGCCTTTGCGTAAGTCCTGAATAAAAAATTATTCTTATCTTCGCCAATAATTAAACGACATTGTAAATCTCCATAAGCATAAGGAATTTCTGTATATTCCTGAAGTTGCTGTCGAATAGTTTCTTGATATTGAACTAAGATATCCATTATAATAATTAATAATTAATAATTAACAATTAATAATTGTTGAACGTATCATGATAGAAGTCTTTAGCTGGCATTAATTCTTTTTGTTGAATGGATAAATCAATCTATAAATTAAGGCAAAAGTGGGAGCATCTTGCTCCCTTACTATTCTTGCCTTAACAGATACAACGGATTCCACCTTGGTGAGGGACACCCACGCGAGCAAGATGCTCGCACTGGGAACATTCAATTATTAATATCTGTACTTCATATACTTGGAATCTGCTGTATTACTACATTCTAAGAAATCATTTGTCCACTGACAACAAATAACTGTTTTTCTCTACCATTTCGTAGAATATTAAATTGCAATTTTTGACCGACACCACCAGCTTCAACTTTCCTCTGTAATTGTTCAGCACTAATTATTGGTTGATTGTCAATTTCTAGAATTACATCTCCTCTCCGAATGCCCGCTTTTTCTGCCGCAGTACCAGACAAAACTTTCGTTACTAAAACTCCTTTTACCTCTGGCAAAATTAACATAGAATTGGGGTCAGCATTATTTTCTTTGGCAATTTCTGGTGTTAGAGAAATCATCTGAATACCAACAAAAGGATGGGGTACTTGTCCTCCACGAGCTAATACATCTTTAATTTCTTTAGCTTTATTGATAGGAATAGCAAAACCAATACCCATAGCATCAGCTCTAATTGCAGTATTAATCCCAATTACTTCACCCCTATCATTCAACAACGGACCTCCAGAATTTCCAGGATTAATAGCTGCATCAGTTTGGATAAAATCTAATCTTTTATCAGGAATTCCTACTGCTGAACTAGGACGTTTTAAGGTACTAATAATTCCTAAAGTAACAGTATTATTAAATCCCAAAGGATTTCCTACTGCTATTGCCCAATCTCCTACTTGTACAGAGTCAGAATTGCCAAGAGCTGCTACTGGTAAAATTTCACCTTTTGTCTCAACTTTAACTACTGCTAAATCTGTAACTTTATCTGTTCCTTTTACTTCCCCCATAAACTTTCTCCCATCATTTAAGCTCACAGTAACTTTGTCAGCCTTATCTACTACATGAGCATTAGTTAAAATGATTCCTTTTGAGTCAATAATGAAACCAGAACCTTGACCTTTTAATACTTCTTGTGAAGGAGGTTGTATTGGTAATTCATTACCAAAAAAGCGTTCAAAAAAAGGATCTTCA
>NZ_CEZPJD010000047.1:0-16329 GCF_983059655.1 Okeania sp. | reverse complement strand
TTAAAGTTTCATTGACTAACTGAGTAAGATTAGTGTTATAATACTTCTAATCTTAACTATATTATACTCAAAATCTATTGTGGTATCTCAGGAACAACAAAAAGAACAACTACCTCATAATCAACCCCAGGCAGAGTCAAATTCGGAACATCACCACCACTCTTCTACTCATCCTCACGTTCATAGTGAAGAATCCCTACAACGTCTTGTGAATAGATTATCAAGAATTGAAGGGCACGTTAGAGGGATTAAAACTATGATCAAAGAGAGTCGTCCTTGTCCTGATGTCTTAGTACAAATAGCTGCGGTTCGTGGTGCATTAGACCGAGTAGCTCGTATGGTTTTAGATAACCATTTATCTGATTGTATTTCCCGGGCAACTCAAGATGGAGATATTGATGTTGAAGTTGAAGCTTTAAAGTCAGCTTTAGACAGATTTTTACCTTAATTTATTATACTTTTTAGGATAAAAATTACCTTTATCTATTAAAGTTCAATCAATGGTTTGACTAGAAAATTAAGTAAAAAATTAGCTTCAAAATCAACAGTAAATATTAATCATTTTCCATCAAATAATTTGTAAGCATTTCCTGTGAAATACTGCGCAAACAGCAATAAGACTTAGATAAGTGAAGTAAGCTATAATTTGGCGTTAATTAATAAACTTTTATCTCAAACCAAAAACAATAGCTGATTGCTGATAACGCAGTTCCTCCAAGAGGAGGCTGCCTGACAGCTGTTTGCGCAGCATTCCGGAGGAAATGCTTACAATAATTTGACTTTTTAGCAAGGCAAAAAAAAGATTTCATTAAACAATTTATGTTAAAAACAATAGCTTTGTGGTTACTTTGGATTGGCTTTAGCGCTTACGCATTTCTGCTCGCACCTCCTGACCAACCAGATACTTTAGAATTAATCCAAAAATTGTCAACAGGTCAATGGGAAAATATCAATCCGTTGATTGTATCTCTATTCAATATTATGGGAATATGGCCGTTGATTTATAGTTGTTTAATGTTCTTTGATGGTAGAAGACAAAAAACACCAGCTTGGCTATTCTCGACATTATCATTTGGAGTAGGAGCTTTTGCTATTTTACCCTATTTAGGATTGCGTCAACCTAATCCAAATTTTTCAGGAAAAAAGAACTTATTTTTAAATATTTTAGATTCTCGAATTTTAGGAATTGCTTTAACAGTTGGTACAACTTTATTATTAATATACGGTTTAACAAATGGCGACTGGAAAGATTTTATTCAACAGTGGCAAAGCAGTAGATTTATTCATGTAATGAGTCTGGATTTTTGTATGTTGTGTTTATTATTTCCTACTTTATTAGGAGATGATATGAGTAGGCGAGGGATGAAAAAATCTCCGTGGTATTGGATAGCATTAATTCCACTTTTAGGTCCATTAATTTATTTGTCTGTACGCTCCCCTCTATTAGCAGCAGATAGCTCTATAATAGGGTCTGCTGAAAAAGTTTTTTTAAGGAGTAGGGGAGCGGAGGAGTAGGGGAGCGGGGGAGTAGGGGAGTAGGGGAGAATTTTTTTGCCCAACTATGCGCTAAAAATGCGCTCCATGCATGAGCATCAAGAGCTGAAAACCATGTACTTTTTCAATACCTAAAAAGGCTAAAAGCTTTATCTGGCAATGATTTGAGATTTGATCGGCAAACCATGCAATATCAAATCAACAAAAAGCTACAGCAAATTGATAAGCTGTTTTGCATTTAAATCAGCAATCAGCAACCAGCAGTAAATGTGTGTCTTTGCGGAGCATTCCGGAATAGAAATGCTAAAAGCTAATAGCTAGTTAATTATTCCTCACTTCCCTACTCCCCTACTCCCCCACTCCCTCACTCCCCTACTCCCCCACTTCCCTACTCCCCTACTCCCTCACTTCCCTACTCCCCTACTCACATTCCCGTTTTGTCATATCATGTCTATACCGAAACATATCCTCTAGTCGAGAATCTACCCACCAACCTAAAAAAGATTCCGCTAACCAATCTCCAGGTAAAGAAAATGCGATCGCATCAGTTAATCTCGTCTTACCATCTTCCTCACTAAACTGATGACGATGAGTCCAGCTAGCCATTGGCCCTTCTTTTTGTTCGTCAGTAAACAAACGATATTTTTCACACTCTGTATGTTCGGCCACCCAATTCACAGGAATTGGACCGAGCCAAATCTTAAATTCAGATATTGCTCCTATTTCTAGTCCACCTTGACGACGGATGATTTGGACTGGTTGCCATGGTGGTGTCAGGATTTGCAGAATATCAGAACGTTCGTGAAATTCCCAAACAACTTCAACTGGCGCATTGATTAACGTTGAATACCGAAAATGCAACATTCTTAATTCTCAAGACTTATCATTATTATTGTTTACTATAGGAGCTACTTTTGTGTAAGGCAATTACCAAATTGCTATTTTCACAGTGCTGAAGTTGCAGCTCTACTTGGTTTTTTGGTGATTAATATTTTCGTATCAGACTGGAAGTAAAATCTAATGTTGAAACTCATCAAAAATACTTAAATCTGACACCACAATATCTCTAAAATTAAAGTAATTTTTCATTCCCAGAAGTTTTACTTTCTCCAAGTAAGTTTATATACTTAAGCATAGTTTGTATTTTCTTATACATTTTTTTGTGCTAATTTAAATTCAATTTTTTCTATTTTTAATAATATATAAATAAATACTAATTTAATTTACAAATTTATGGGAAAAATGTATAGACAAATAATGTATAGCTCGCCACATCCGAATGCCAAAACTAAAGTAAAATCGAACATTACCATTATAAACTTAGAGATATTGCATACTTGTAATTGATATAGAGTTATATATTCTTGACAAATTTATTTTAAGAAGAGTTAGTAATACCAATTTCAAATAATTGCTAGTTTTCTGAATACTAAGTAAATATATACAGTAATTACAGTTATAAAAATCTTATTAATTTATGATATTATTTAAGTTTAGCGATTCAGTTTTCAAGTTAACAATATTCATGGGGAAAAAAAAATGTATAAAAGAAAACTAATAGAAATGGCTGATTTCTCATGAAGTTGAACGTAATTACTTACTTTATTCTTGGTTAATTAAGTAGTGAAACAAAAATGTAGATAACCCCTCAAAAATGACAAAACAAATAAATATGATTTTACCTCAATCTATAAGTCAGAAAATTAAACCATCCCCAGTTTCAGCACAATTACTGATGCCTAGTGTAAAACCATCAAATCCTACTGCTGCTTCTTACTACGATGTGACTAACTTAGGAACAATTAGAGGTAACATAAGTGTAGCTAAAGATATTAACGACTCTGCTCAAATAGTTGGTTATTCAATTAACGATATAGGTCAAAAACAAGCCTTTGTATGGGACCCTAACGAAGGTATGCAAGATATTGATACTATTGGTAATGATTCTAGCTGCGCCTATAGTATTAATGACTATGGCCAAGTAGTTGGCTATTCTGTGTATAATTGTGGTCAACGAAAAGCTTTTATTTGGGATAAGATCAAAGGCATACATTATCTTGATACCAAAAGTAACAATTTGAGTGAGGCTTATGGTATTAATAATTCTGGTCAAGTAGTAGGTTTTTCTGTCACCAATAATGGTCAAAGAAAAGCTTTTATTTGGGATGAGACAAAAGGCATACAAAGTCTTAGTATTTCTGATGATATAGAAAGTAGTGCCTACGCTATCAACTATTCTGGTCAAGTAGTAGGCTATTCTGTTTCTTCAGATTTAATCGTCAAAGCTTTTATCTGGAATAGTGACAAAGATATTCAAGAATTACCAGGTTTTTTAGGTTCAGATATTAATACGTCTGGCCAAGCGATTGGTTTTTATTCTGTACCTCAACACAATAACCGAGCTTTCTTGTGGAATAACACTGAAGAATTTCAAGACCTTGGTACTATTTCTCATAATATCAATTTACAATTTTTTGATAGTGAAGCTAATAGTATTAATGATTCTGGTGTAATAGTTGGCTCTTCTGACAAGCTAATAAATACAGAGCAAGAAGGATTTGCTCAAAGAGCTTTTATTTGGGATAGTGTTAATCAAATGCAAGACCTAAATGATTTGATCGATCCTTCCTTGGGTTGGGTTCTTAGAGAGGCAAAGTCTATTAATAGTCATGGGCAAATTGTTGGATTGGGAACTAAAGATCAAATTGGTTGTTCTTTTCTTTTGACGCCTATTTCCCAACAGATATAATAAATAATACAACTAAATATTTATAGGTAGTGATTTTCCTAGATAATTCATACTCAAACTTTCATACATATAGCTTTGCTTTTATAAATAGAGGCAAAGCTACTTCCACAAAACCATTAAAATCATCTACTTTCTGTTAATTAATTAGATAGTCTAAGCTTATATTGATTAATGTTATAGATATTTTTTAGCCCAAGCATATTTCTTTTGATCTTTTTTCAGTAGATATTCTATAATTTCTTTTCGCTTCTTCTTGTTGCTAGTCTCTTTAACTAATCGCTTAATTTCTTGATAAATATCTTTTGTATCAGCTCCTCTTTTTCGTGCCTCTTCAAACCAATAATCTCCATACTGATATTCTCCTAGACCAAAACAAATAGCCCCCAATAAAGTACAAGGATGATGACTTTTAGAATCAATTTCATGTGCTTGTAAAGCAAGATTTTTGGCTTCATTTAATTGCCTAACATCTCTAAAAGCAGCACCTCTAGTTACAAGTATTCTAGACTTAAGACCATTATCCTTTAATTTCTCTAAATTGATTTTACTTTTACTTGTAATTTCTAATGCTTTTAATGATAGATTTGCCTTACGCCAGTAACTACTAATTTTGGGAATTAGCCATTTATCTTTAGTTCTTTTAAATTCTTTCTCAAAAAAACTAGCCTCAATCCAATAATAAGTAGTTGTAATCTTACTACCAGGAGTTAGCAAATTCTCAGTTTTTAACTGAGTAACCATTAATTTGTCTAATCGCTCTCCTTTATCTAACTTACTAAGAATATTGTAGAAAGGATCGAATTTTAATTCCCCGACTGTAGCTACATATTTATCTTGGAGTCTTATCCAATCTTTTTCCAAATATTTTTCTTCAGCTACTTTAATAATTTCAGTCAAACCATGTAACTTTAACCAATCAATATCTACCTCTGTTAGTCCCTCAACTTGCTCTACTTTTTGAAGAATTTGATACAAATTACTATCAGGTGATGAGTCTGCAAATTCAGTCAATTTGTACTTTTTCTTGAGTTTAGTAAACTCTCTTTTTTGTTTTTGTTTCTCCGCAACGGAAAGTGTCTCAGTTAGTTTATTTTCTTCTAACCAATCTAATTCTGATTGCTCAAGAATAGTTTCTATTTCTAGTTTTTTCAAAATTGAAAATAATGGACTCGATATAGATTTATCGTGATATTTAGTAGCTTGATACTTATCTTTTAGTTTTGCAAACTTAGCTTCAGCCTCTCTTTTTTTCTCCTGCTCGAAATAAATTTCTAGAGTTTCCAAGAAACCATTATTCGATAACCAATCAGACTCTTCCGTACTTAATTTCTCTGTTAAGTCGAGTTTTTTGAGGATAAAAAGCAATGGTGTATCCTGGGAAAAATCTTCATACTTAGTGGCATGGTATTTAATTTTTAATTTGGCAAATTCTGTGATATAACCAGCGATCGCCAAAGTTTCCTTAAGACAATTATCTTCAAGTAATCTAATTTCTGAATCAGTTAATATATTTTTAGTATCAAGTTTAAAAAGTAGTGGATGTAAAAAACTAAACTCTATATTTTTTGGTACTTTATATTTTTCTTGAAGAACCAAGAACTCATTTTTTAATGCTTTAAACTCAGTTTTCTTGTATTGCTCTAAGTTAAGCTCTAACTTAATTAGTTTGATAGTTTCAAAAAGTTGGTTTGCTTCTAAGTATTGAAATTCTATGTCTGTAATTGAAATGCCAAAATCAACTCTTCTAAGTATTAGATATAGAAAACTGAAAGGAGATGAACTTCTATATTTATTTGCGTGATACTTAGACTTGAGAAGAGAAAAATGTTTTACTTGAATTTGATCTTCGTCTTTAGCCATAGAAAATTGTTGTTTTAACTAATTAGAACAGATAATTACAAAGTAAAATGCTATAAGCTCAAAAATAGTCATTGCGACCATAGGAACCAATGTCGCCCAACCCCTGAGATTGCTTTCCTTACCCAATGCTGCGAAACCTTCCACTTTGTTCCAGTTGCAATGACATACATAGGACTTACCGAATAATGAATAATGAATAATTAACAGTTGATAGTTAATAATTATTCATTCAACAATTCAGGTTTAAAGCCTCCCCTTTTAAGAGGATAAAATCAAAAAAAATCCTTTTAGTCAATCTTCTTCTTTTCAGAAGATGTAATAATTAATTATTAATTGTTAATTGCTGAAGCACCCATACGAAATTATACACCATTTGTAGGAGTTAACGGCCGTGTAAGGGCGAATAGCCATTCGTTCCTACTAACTTCTGAATTGCCATCGCCTCTCCCAAATGTTTTTTTAAAGTTGTTATTGGTAGAGGACCTTGAATGTGATTCCAAGGCAAAATTTGCTCTAACTCCCAATCATTAAAAACATAAAAATCCAACTCTGGTAACTCCCCACGCAACTCCTTAAAAGCTCTCTTATAACTACCCAAAGAATCACCATAATTTATTACCAATTCTAATAAATTAGATAACCTTCTATCTCCCCTAGAAATTAATCCTTGTATCACCGACCATTTATAACTTTCTGGGCGAAAATCTATTCCTTTTGAACGTAGTTTTTTCTCCAAAAACTTCAGCCTTTTTTCTGATTGAGAGTTGACTCCAAACCATTGAAAAGGTGTATGAGATTTCGGAACAAAAGTGCTACATCCCAAACTTAATCTTAAACCAGGAGCAGCTTTTTTCAAAGCCAACATCATTTCTATAGTAGCATCCAAATCTTCTACCTCCTCTCCCGGTAAACCCACCATTCCATAAAATTTAATAGCTTTTAAACCACCAGCTTTAGCATTCACAGCCGCTTCAATAATTTCCTCATTTTCCAACTTTTTATTGATGATTTTTCGCAGGCGGTCGCTCCCACTTTCTACAGCAATAGTAATTGATTTTGTATCTCTATTACTTAAAATATTTGCTAATTTTTCTGTCACCGTATTTGTTCTAACCGACGCAATACTCAACCGTACATCATCATATTTTGGCTGATTCAAATAATCCAATAAACTATCAAATTCAGGATGTTGAGTTACCGAAGCTCCCAATAAACCCAAACGTTTTGTAACAGTTAATCCCTTTTCAATTGCCGGAATAAGAGACCCTTCTAAACTGGCACTTCTAAATGGCAAAGTCAGATAACTTGCCAAACAAAAACGACACATTTCCGGGCAACTTCTCACCACTTCTACCATAAAAATATTTTCCCAAGCTGCCTTTTCAGTCACCACAGTAGAAGCAGATAAAGTATTACCCCGATAAGTTTGTTTTTGCACCACAGCCGGAATATCTTTATCTATAGGTTCAATAGATTTAATAGCACCATCAACACTTTCATAAGTTACTTCATAAAGACTCGGAATATAAACCCCAGGCACTTGTGCTAAATGTCTTAATATTACTTGTTTATCAGCTCCTCTAACTTCTTTATAAGCTTCAATAAAATCTCCTAATAAATTTTCCCCATCCCCCAGTAAAATCACATCAAAAAAGTCAGCAAAAGGTTCAGGATTTGCCGTTAAAACAGGTCCGCCACCAAATATGATTGGATAATTTTTTGCTGAACGATTTTTAGCTCTAATAGGAATTTCTAAAGATTCCAGAATATTGAAAATATTCACATAATCAAGTTCCCAAGAAACAGAAAAACCAAATAATTCTGCTTGTGATGGAAGAGGTTCATTAATATCAGTAAATAAACGACTAACTTGTAGATCGGAACGCATTGCTAAAGTTGCCCAAACAATCTGAAAACCAAGGCTAGTTATTCCTACAGTATATTCATTAGGAAAAGCAAAAATAATCGGAATAGCATTAGATTCAGGTATTGCTGGAGTGAAGAGTAAACGTTCAGTATTAAATATATTAATAGACATACTTCAACAGTTATCAGTTATCAGTTTGTAAACAAAATAATCTGTAGGGAAGTTACATGCAACGTCCCTACCTGTTCCCTATTCCTTAAGCACAAAAATCATAGCTACATTCACCAACGCTAGTCATTTATACTTTAGTTTAAACCACAAAATTGGGGAAGCTAAAGTCAATGTAGCAACGTTAGTAAAAATCACTGGTACATCTTTAACCAAAATGCCATAAATTATCCAGATCAATACACCAGAACAAAAAATAGCAAACATTTCTAGAGAAATATCTTTTGTGGAGCGAGTGCGCCAAGTTTTGATAACTTGAGGTAAAAATGAAATAGTTGTTAAACTACCTGCTAGTAGTCCTAGAGCTGTTACTAAGTTCATATATAGATACTAATAATTTTAATATTTTTCCTTGAAACTTATAATTTTTTTTTAAATACAAGACTTATTCAGCACTTCTATAATATGGCGTACAATTTATCGATTATTTGGGAATTTTAACTATAATTGCTGCCCTTACCTAAGTCGTGAATTCATATAGTACTAATAACTTAAATTAAACTAAATTTATCTTGATATCTTTAAATATAAATATCTCGTATTTGAAATTTGTGGTATTTATCAATATAGTGCTTCTCTAATTTATGATATACAGTTTTAAATCCTTAAAAAAGCGGTAGGTTTTAAAGTCCCCCTGAAAAAGGGGGATTGAGGGGGATCGTAAATGTGCCTCATTTTTATGAGAAATGCTATATGTAGCCTTCCTTCAATTTATCTAATTTTTTAATCCTGAAAATATCGTCAACTTATTAAATATTATACCAACCAACAAAGTTCTTCATAATCAGACAATTTAACTCAAAGTTCAACTATAGTAACTGCCAAAGCTGTTAAGACTTATGCAGATAAAGAACCTCAGAACAGGAAAATGTTTTTCCCTCCGTTCCCCGTTCCCTGATATACATCAATTTCTAATAATCTCAGCCTCCGCAATAGCTTCCCCATTCAGAAAAGCAACCAAATAATCATTATTATTGAGAGGCCCAATATTAGGTGGAGTCCCAGTTAAAATAATATCCCCCGAATGCAACGGTATATGGCGACTAATGAAACAGAGCAGGTCTGGAATGGAAAATAACATTTGTTTGGTAGAACCCTGTTGGCGAACTTCACCATTTATTTCAAGTCTGATTTCAAGTTCCTCTAATTCTGTGACACGATCCACCTTCCTAAACTTTGACAACGGACAAGCATTTACAAAACTTTTGGCTAGAGCCCAAGGATACTTTTTCGCCCTCAACTCATTTTGCTTATCGCGAAGAGTCAAATCTAAAGCAATACCAACATAACTAACTGCTTCTAAGACCTGGTTTATATCCCCCTGATATAAATCAGTGCCAAGTTGGATAGCAACCTCTGTTTCATAATCGCATCGTCCCAAATTAAGGGGTAAAAATATCTTTCCTTCAAATGGTACAACACAGGCAGGGGATTTTGTGAAAATTATCGGTTCTTTGGGTACTGGGTTGTTTAGCTCTTTTGCATGATCGGCATAATTACGACCTACACAATAAATTGAACCAATTGTTTGAGGTATAGTAAAAGAGTTCATTGTTGAAAATTAGGACGTGCTACCAAATCATATCATACAGGAATAGCAAAACTATCATCCAATGCTAAACATTTCGATGTTCTTTCTGAGCTGTGACAGGAACTTGTTCGAGGTAATTCTCACTAGAATTGAGGCAACCGTGTCTCGATGTACTGTTTTCTCTTTAGCATAGAGCATCGTCTTACATCTTTTATGCTCATGCTTGAGGTAAGTCAGACAGTCAGAGTAGACACCCTTATTAACCAGTATCTCTAGAATTTCGCGATAGGAATTCTCATCAATGGTATTAGACCTTAATTCTTCAAGTCGCTCCCGCTCTTGCTCGTTGGATCTTTGGGTCATCAGGTACACTGCCAACGTTAGTTTTCCATTGATGAAGTCCGAAAATTGATCCTGATAAGGTTTCTCCAGCTTTGATAGACGCTGGACAGGCAATGCAAAATCACCGAAATCATTAGCCGCCTGAGTAGCTGCACCATAGATAGCACCCATCTCATACAGCAATTCGTCAGGTTGCTCTGCAATGATCGAACCTGCAAAGAAGCAACTTCCATAGAAAACACCAGAAAGCAATCTACATCGCTGCTGATACGCTGCTAGAAACTGGTCGTAGTCTGGATAGTCACTCACTCTAGAAACCTGTAGATCGTGAATGTCCATCCTCTGACCAAGATAAACTTGGTGGTTGATTTTGCTGAGGAGTGTTAAGAGCGAAGTCATGCCATAATCCTCTAAAATCTGTTGAGCAACTTCTCTCAGTTGAAAGCCTGCGATGACTAGCTTTCGCTTACTATCGATGCTATCATACCCATTCTTCTCATCAAGAAACCAGTTGATAACATAAGTCGAGCAGTTTAGGATCTCAAAACTTGCACAGACAGGAATAATCTCCTTCCAGTTTTGACCTCCGTTAATCTCATAACCTGTTCGGATCTGGAGGTCTCGTAATCGAGGATGACCGTGACGTTTCATAGGAAGCTGTTGCACTTCTGGGCTTAACTTCTCTGTATAGTCGGCGATTAGCACATCCGTTGCTTGGGATGTCTCTTTCATAAGATTGAAGTACTCACTCATTCGGAAACCTCTTTTTGATAGATATGGTACTGGTTATCTCGAACAGAGACCGAGCGTAAATTTGCCGATTTCAGCATTTCTTCGACAACATCGAACTCGAGTAATCGCATTCGCAGCTTTTGTTGTCCGATAAGAATCCCTTGCTGATGACAAGCGTAATCAAGACTAAGATATTGCTCTCCATCAATCCAATCCTTAGTCACGCTCCTCTGGAATGAGACTTCCTCATCCAAATTCTCACATTTGCTATGATTAGAATTCGATGAGATAATAATCAATTGCCCTCCGTCTCTTAAGTGCGCTGCAATACGTTCAAAGCTCCTCTGAATAGCATCAAGCTCGAGGATGTGGCTAGCAAGTAAAATGGCATCGCCATCATTCACAAAAGCCCATGCACCACCACGAGAATAGGCCAGGTCAAACATCTTGTTGAGGTCCATATCGACCACATCTTGGCAGTAAAGATCGACTTTAGTGCCTAAGCATTCTTGAGCTTGAGCAAGTAGAGACGCACTGGTATCCACCCCAGATATCTGGAGTTCAGGTCGCAACAGAAGAATTTGCTCTACAAGCAAACCAGTTCCAATGCCCACATCCAAGATGTCCTTCCGATCGCCGAAAATTTCGATCAGCTCTGTGGCAATTGCTTTGTAATTCCGATTCTTTTGCACAAAGCTGTTATAGAAATCGGACATACCTTTATACAAATCCATAGGTATCATTGATGTTTCTCAATCTTTAAATAATTGTCTAAATATATTACTAGGAAAAAGCACCAGCTTAACTCGCGAGTGGCGATCGCCTTTACTCCTCTGCCGGTGTGAGAGTCTCATCGGATTTGACACTAAACTCAGGTTGTTTTAGACAAATCTTTAGTCGATCAATTAATTCAGGAAAATTCACACCCTCTAGACCCAGCACAATCGATTTAGTATCCAAACAGTTAGCTAGTTCAGAGAATCCACTATCAATAATCCACTGATACTCACTGAGAAATTTAGGATGAGCTTGACTACGACAAGCTAGCCAATTTTCGATAGCTTCAGTTTGATTTCCCAAAGCCAAATTTGCCTCGATCAAAAAACACGAGGCCATACCACTCCCGAACTGCTGATCCGGAAATTGCTCATTAAATTGAACAGCAACTTGCAATTCTTTACGAGCCTCTTCATAGCGTTCTTGTTGGAGCAAAGCCCAACCCAGATTCGTCTGAAACTGATATTGCATATCAACCGACTCCTCTTCTACTACCAGGTTCAATTTTCGGCGAATGAAATCCCGTTGTACCCCTAGCCTCAGTATGGCTTCCGCGCGTTTCGGATTTTTAGCGATCATCACACGACCCATAGAATTAAATGCTTCCGGCAAACCTGTGGGGATGACTTTGACATACTCTGCCATCGCATTAGAAGTCTCATCTAAAGATTCATAAACCTTTCCTAAAGCAATATTAATTTCGGGATTATCTGGCTGTATTTGACTAGCCTGAGTCAATCTTATTAACGCTTTCGGCAATTCCCCCCGTTCATAGTTCTGAGTTCCTAAATAAAGTAAATATTTGGGGAGTACATTATAGATACCGGTGGAAATTAACAGCAGGGTAATTGCCATACTCAAAGTTGCCTCAGCACGAAATTCCGGTGGAATATTCAATTTTTCTAGCAGTTTCTCAACCTGAGCTTGGCCTGCTGAGGTCAGGGTTCCTCCAGCAACTAGGGCAAGACCCGTTCCTTGTAGCAAGGTCATAAAGGTTTCTGGCCATTGGACAGCACCCCCGGCTGACATAGCATTGGTTATATTGATCATCAGGCTCCCGACCATCGTCAGAGAGGTGATCGTTAGTGTATTCCATAACCAATCCAGTCGATCCCAAACACCCACAACAGGGGTTGGGGAACAGTACCACCACCAAGCCGTTTCCGGTGGGTTCAAAACTTCTCGCCAGTTTTTCAGGTTCGGAGTTGTCCCAATCAAATCGTTGTGTACTTTTAAGCGTTGATCGAGTTCTACTAACTCAGTCAAGGGGAACTCCGTTCCCTCAACCCGTTTTCGCAAGAGATTCTCCACAGCATCACGGGCTAGTAATACTTCATAAATCCTAGTCTCGGTTACTTTAGTTTCAGATGAGTCAAGCCGATCTAACTTAGCTGCGTATTGCCCAATAGCTATTTCTAAATCGGATGTTGATTCTGGAGTAGTTGTGATATTTGATTCATTCATATTGATATATATCTGATCGGTTGACATCCTCTCCGGCCTAAAGGCACGGGAATTCCTACCGAGCCGTAGCTCCTCAGCGGGGAGATATTTACAGCAGTTTTGGAGTAGATAAGGTACAAAATTTTAAGACTTTAGGGAGTAGGGAAAAAAATATTAATTTTAAAACTGTACCTCACTATTCTAAAAAGTACTGTAATTTTTATACCTCTAAAAAAAATAATCCCACTCTCAAAAGCGTGGGATTATTCAGCAAAATCTCAGACAAAGAAATAGTAAAATTTCACTATTAATCAATTCAAACTTTAAATCTTTAACTTATAAAGAAGAACCTACACCAACATAGGCACCATAAAAGAAAAGACCCACAACTACAAGTACGCCAGTTCCGGCTACAGTAGCAACCAACCATAAAGGAATTCTACCTGGTTCGGACATCATAATATTTTACCTCATTATTTCAAAACTACTTTGTACTAAAAAAACTTTATACCTACAAGGAAATTGCTCAACAATATACTTGTTAACTTTCTACTAAATATTACTAGCAATGGGTCACCCCAATAGGGTGACTTAAATATTTAGTAATTTCTGTATTTTATTTCTCGAATTAATTAAAGAAATAACTTGAAAACAGAATACCAAGAACAAACACTAACAATAGGCCAAGGTAGAGTGAAGTACGATTTAACTCTACTGGTTGTTTGTTAGTATTGTCACTACGATCTAAAGGCATGATATACTCCTATCTTTGAATAAACTGCATAGCTGCGATCGCACCTAAAAAGAAAACTGTAGGTACGCCAAGGGTATGAACTGCTAACCATCTAACTGTAAAAATTGGATAGCTAACTGGTTGATTTGGATTTCCGCTAGTCATAATAAAAGTCTCCTAAATGTTTCAATTATTCGCCAATAAATTCATCAATTTGTTTTTTAGCTTCAAAACGGTCTGATACAACTGGTAATTCTTGCCTTTGCTCAGTATAATACTCGTTAGGTCTAGGTGTACCAAAAACGTCGTAAGCCAAGCCTGTACTTACAAATAACCAACCTGCAACAAACAGTGCTGGAATAGTGATACTGTGTATTACCCAGTAACGAATGCTTGTGATGATATCTCCAAAAGGACGTTCACCTGTACTGCCACCAGCCATCTAATCTTATCCTCCAAATTTATTTCTAACTATCATCTAAATGTGATAGTTTAAAACTTTTCTAAATATCTCATCCCATAACTAATTAATGGTATGAGTTTTTTGTGTTTGTTAAGAGCTAAAGAGAGACTAACTTTATTGCCTTCTTTAACATCTGCTATTTTTATCTCTTAGTTTAGACGGAATCAATTCTAACACATTCAGTGTAAATTTTCAGCAACTCAAACAACATCAAAAAATCTCATTTTCCTATCTGAGTAATACTACTTAATTCTCATTATTAGGGATATTTCTCCAACATTGTATAGCAACAAAAGAGTTGGTGTTTGATAGAGATTGATGATGAACCTGAGACAGAGAAAAGTTTTTGCCACTGTTCCCTGCTTATAGTAAGTTTCAAGCTGCATCTGAAACTGCTGAACTATTGTTGTATTTCAACACAGTTCCTCTTTGACCTAGAATAAAACCTTGATCTTGGTTAATAAAAACAATTTTGTAGAAATTTTCTGGAACATTCTCTACATCACGGTCTTTTTCCCAAGTCTGACCGCCATCAACACTGCGAAGTAAATTACCGCTACCACCAGAAATCCAAATTTCGTCAGGAGTGCGATAAGCCAAATCTAATAAACCCCAACTTGTGGCATATTCTGGAGCAACAGCTTCTCCCCACTCTTCAGGATTTTCTGGATCGCTAAACCGCAGTTGGCCTCCTCGTGCTAATAGCCATAAACGACCATCATCACTGAAGCCCATATTTTCCAAACGGCGGGAGTCTTGACGATTATGAGGAGTCCAAGCTCTTTGGCCTGGTTCCCAACTAGAGTAAAAATTACCCTTTGCCGAAACAGCAATATACTTACCATCAGGAGAACGGGAAATATTTCTCACTACTCCCACTGCATCCTCTACCTGGGCACGCCAATGTTGGCCACCATCTTCTGTGCGATAGATAGCTCCCACATCAGTAGTCATCTCCGCAGAATTTGGCCCAATAGCAGTAATAGTATTAGGAGCACCTGGCAATTTAGAGCTTAGAGGAATCTGAGTCCAAGACTCTCCTTCATCATCCGTGTGTAGAAGCAAAGAAGGCTGTCCTAAAATCCACCCTTCATCGCCATTAAAACTCACTGAAGTCAAGCGAGCTTTTTCTTCTAGATCAATACTTTTAGGCTGCCAAGTGTCACCACCATCAGTAGTTTCTAAGAGAGTAGCATTCCCACCTACAATCCAACCATGGTCAAGATTGCCTGTAAATCCGATATCAAACAACTTAGCCTCAGTTGGTAGTTGAATTATCTCCCAGGGATTGTAACTCATTCCTGGTAAAAAGGAATTTTTGCAGCCACTACAAAGTATAACTGCTGCTAATATTACGAAAATTTGTTTCCAGAACTTTACTATTGAATGCATCACATTAAATCATTAATTAGCCTTAAGGCCATCTTATCGTAAACCATATAAGCTCAAGAAAAACAAAAATCCCACGGCTAAAGCGCCGAAAATTAGGATATTTTTCTGACTTGGTGTGAGTGTATTAACACCAAAACCATATCCAAGGTTTTCTTTGAATCCGGAAGGACCTTCAGTTGGTCCAACATTCACAAATTGAACCTTAGTCGCTGCACAAACAGGACAACGCCAACCAGGGGGCAAATCTGAAAAAGCAGTTCCGGCCGGAATATTACCAGTAGAACTTCCCTTATTTGGTTCATATACATATCCACAGGCTCGACATTCATATCGATCTAGTTCTTCTGTGGCCTCAGTAACTTGCTCGCTCATAGTTCCAAAAAATTGAATAGCGATTATGAGAACATCTTTAATTATTATTACAGAATTCGTGTAATTCGAGGAGATGAGTGTTGACAAATGATTACTGCCCAATTTGATACAGCTTATTTAGCGATCGAGAAATTGTGGCCAACAAGAAAAATGACTAAAGGGAGAAATTTTAGTCGATCAGTCGATCATGTAGCTATGCTTAAAAAAGTATTCATGCTAATCAAGGATGACAGAAGTTGGCTCGCTTAGTGCAGGATAGCGGAAATAACTAACCAGTTAAAAAAGGTTCAATAGCTTGTACAATAACCTTTCTTCCCTTCTGCCTTCTGCCTTCTGCCTTCTGCCT
>NZ_CEZPJD010000046.1:0-20705 GCF_983059655.1 Okeania sp. | reverse complement strand
GTACACATCAAGGTTGCATCTTTACCCAAAATAGTGTATACATAGAAACCGCAGATAATTGAAGCCTAAATTTAACTTTGTATATAAAGGCTTGCCTATTAGGTTAAACTAACCGGAAAGTCATTAAACATGGAATATATCTGTTGCTTGCTGTTCCGGATAAGTAGTGTATATGAATGAAAAATACAAAACAATAGATCGTTGGCGGACACTACGCCAGATGAAGCAAAAAAAACAAACCCAATGGCAACTACCTGAACGTAGGAAAAACCGCTTAGAAAGACTGCAACAACTTAGAACGGATAGCAGTCAAATACAAACATATAAACATTTGGCAAAACCTTCCACTCTGCAAAAACATTCAGTTTCTTCAATAGAAAAAACTAAGCAAAAAAGCCCGAAATCTGCAAACAATCTTTGGCCGATAAAATGGCTATTTTGGATAACACTATTAGTAATAGTTCCTACTGGGGCAGGTATAACAGCCATATCAGCTTTATTCAAATTACCTTCTCAGGCAGATTGTGAAGCAAGTTATTGGCCAACGGCATCAGCCAGCAAACGTCTTTATTGTGCTCAGATACTAGCTACTTCTCCCACCGTAGATAGTTTACTTCAAGCAATTAATTTAGTAGATGTATTATCAAATGACCATCCAATGCGTCCAAATATTGATGGTTACATTGAACAATGGTCTGAAAAAATATTGTCCCTCGGAGATTTAGCTTTCCAAGATGGAAAATTAGAAGAAGCTATTAAAATTGCCCAAAAAGTACCTCAGAAAGTTTCAGCTTATCCACTCGTCAAAGAACAGATTCAAAATTGGCAAAAAACTTGGACTAAAGCTGAAACAACCTATAAAAAAACTCAAGAACATCTGCGTCAGGAAGAATGGAACCAAGCTTCCATGGAAGCTTCTCGTCTACTGTCAATACCAAATGTACATTGGGAAACGAAAAAATACCAGGAACTAATTAACGACATCAAAAGAACTCGCAAAGAAGGTACTAAATTAAACCAAGCACGAGAGATAGGAGAACAAGGTGGACTAGATAATCTCACGAATGCTGCCAACAAAGTTCAATCAATTGGAAAAAATAGCTATCTCTATCAGACTGCTCAAAAGTTAATACTAAATTTGGGCGAACAAATAGCCGATATAGCCTTAGCCAAACTAAATGAAGGAAATTGGCAAGAAGCACTGAAGATAGTCAATAAAGTTCCTGAAAATAATGTCCTAGAGCAAAAAGTCAAAGATATAGAATTATTAGCTCGTGCCCATTCTCCAGCTAACCTTGGTACAATAGCAGGACTCGAAGATGCTATTGCTCAGGCCCAAAAACTCAAAACAGAACGACCTCTTTACAGCAAAGCCCAACAGTTAATTAGTCTTTGGCAACAAGAAATTGCAGATGTCAAGATTATAGAAGAAGGAAAAAAACTAGCCCAACCAGGAGGAATTAGCGATTTGAAAGTGGCGATCGCTAAATTACAGACTGTTCCTCCTTATAACCCCCGTGGACAAGAAGCAACTACTTTAATAGGAGATTGGAGTAGACAACTACAGCAACAAGAAGACCGGCCTTATTTGGAAAAAGCAGAAAAATTAGCAAGTTTTGGCGATATTAGTTCTATACAAGCTGCCATTGATGAAGCAAGTCAAATTGCTAGGGGCAGAACTCTGTATGAAGAAGCTCAACAGAAAATCCAAAGGTGGACACAAAGAGTTCAACGCTTTCAAGATCAACCAATTCTTGATAATGCAGAACTTCTAGCATCTTCAGGTAATTTAGAACAGGCAATTTTTACAGCACAACAGATTCAACAAGGAAGAGTTCTATATTCCCAAGCTAGCTCTAAAATACGGCAGTGGCAATCTCAAAAAGATGTAGAAGAAAGTTTAGAGAATGCTCGTCAAGCAGCAGCATTAGGGACAGCAGATGGTTATGCTCAAGCTATAACTTTAGCACAGATGGTACCAACTTATAGTTCTAGGAAATCGGAAGCTTCCCAGTTGATTAATCAATGGGGTCAACAAATTTTATCGATTGCTATGGACGAAGTTAATCGAAATGTACCACTAGCTATAGAGATTGCTAGCAAAATTCCAGTAAGTAGTATTGCCTATAACTCCGCTCAGAGTCAAATTAGAGTTTGGCAAACCTGGCTGAGTACAGCTCCATCTGTACAAGATCAAATTCCAACTTCAGAAGCTGTAGAGTATCAAACTATACCTATACCTTCAGACCAATCTCAAAAATTGAGAGAAGAAAATCAAGATGCCATAACAGATGAGAGAGGTAAACCCTTAATATCTGCACCAAAGTTTTTGAATAATAATTAACTTAACTATTCTAACCAAGAGAATATTAAAGAATTATTGGCCATTATAAACTAATGTAATATAAATAATGGCCATAAGTAACAAAGTATAATTTAAAATACCAATAATCAAGCCGAGTCAATATTCACTGTACTTATGAGGTTGACATATTTCCTAGTTTGTTCATTGCAGGACATCAAAAGGATGCTTCAACTTCTACAGGTAGTCCTTGTTCATAAACCAGGTAATGCTCCTCCCTATATTTTTAATGATAATATCGGTCTCTATCTCTTACAAAATTCTCTGACTAGAGTTTACTGGACTTCTTACTGTTTCTGTTAAAATGGTCAGTGGATTGATGTATAATCTAATTGTGACTAAGCATTTATACTGAAAACTAAACTAGAATTGACAGAAATGGAGGTTTTCACCAAGATTAAGGCCATAGCTACCGAATAAATTACAGTTAGACTAGGCAATTATTCTAGAAAGTAGGTACAGTAAACTATAAGCTTAAGTTAAGATAAACCAAATATTTTTCTTTGCCTTGATAAAGCTATTTTTTCATGAGGAGATAACTAACTGATGCCAAAGCTTGAAGCAATTTCAACAATAGATTCTCAAAGTGAAACTGACAAAACAATATTTGAAAGTGAAACTTACAAAGATGCCTACAGCCGAATCAATGCAATTGTGATTGAAGGAGAGCAAGAGGCATATGAAAACTATATAAGTCTAGTAGAAATGTTACCAGATCACGAAGAGCAGCTCAAGGGCCTCTCAAAAATGGAAAGTCGTCACAAAAAAGGCTTTCAAGCCTGTGGCCGAAATCTGAAGGTGACACCAGATATGGAATTCGCCAAAAGTTTTTTTGAGCCACTACATCAAAACTTCCAAGAAGGAGCAAAAACAGGTAATGTAGTTACTTGTTTGCTAATTCAATCTCTAATCATTGAATGCTTTGCGATCGCAGCCTACAATATCTACATACCAGTTGCCGACCCCTTTGCTCGGAAAATTACTGAAGGTGTAGTCAAAGATGAATATACCCACCTCAACTTTGGCGAAGTATGGCTAAAAGAGCATTTTCAAGACTCCAAAGCAGAACTACAGGAAGCAAATCGCAAAAACTTACCCCTGGTATGGAAAATGCTGAACCAGGTGGAAAAAGATGCTAAGAACATGAAAATGGAAAAAGATGCTTTGGTTGAAGACTTTATGATTGCTTATGGCGAAGCTTTGAACAATATTGGCTTCACAACTGGAGAAATCATGCGGATGTCAGCTTATGGTCTGGTTGCCGCATAGTTGATTTCAATCAAAATGGAAATTGGGATGAGGAATAAATAATGGCATAGCATTTAACAAAAAACTTTTTCATAGTGAAAATATATAGTTGCCAACTGCCATATACTAATTCCTGCCTGATTTCCACATACCATCAACAATAACTAACTTACTTACTAATAATACTTACAATTTAATGTTTGGTCTAATTGGTCATCTAACTAGCTTAGAACACGCCCAATCAGTAGCAAGAGATTTAGGGTATCCAGAGTATGCAGATCAAGGTCTTGATTTCTGGTGTAGTGCTCCGCCTCAAATAGTCGATACAATTAAAGTAACAAGTATCACAGGTCAAAAAATAGAAGGCAAGTATGTAGAATCTTGTTTTCTGCCGGAAATGCTAGCAGCTCGCCGAATCAAAGCGGCAACTCGTAAAATAATGAATGCTATGGCTCACGCTCAGAAGCATGGTATTGATATAACTGCTTTGGGAGGCTTCTCATCAATTATTTTTGAGAATTTTAACTTGCAAAAATTTCAGCAAATTCGCAATATTACATTAGAATTTAAACGTTTTACTACTGGTAATACTCATACCGCCTATATTCTCTGTCAGCAAGTGGAACAAGCTGCCCAACAGTTAGGAATCGAATTGTCAAAAGCAACTGTTGCAATATGTGGAGCAACTGGTGATATTGGTAGTGGAGTTTGTCGCTGGTTGAATACTCAAACAGAAGTGGCAGAATTATTATTAATAGCTCGTGAGCAAGAGCGGCTAAAAAATCTACAAGCGGAATTAGGACGAGGTAAAATTTTAGAACTAAGTGCAGCCTTACCTCTAGCAGATATTATTGTTTGGGTAGCTAGTATGCCCAAGGGTGTAGCAATCGATCCAAATGTTTTGAAGAAACCTTGTTTATTGATTGACGGTGGTTATCCAAAAAACATGGCAACTAAAGTTCAACAAGAAGGAATCTATGTTCTTAGTGGTGGAATAGTAGAACACTCTCTTGATATTGACTGGAAAATTATGAACATTGTCAACATGGACGTGCCTGGTCGTCAATTATTTGCTTGTTTTGCAGAGTCAATGCTATTGGAGTTTGAAAAGTTATATACTAATTTTTCTTGGGGACGTAATTTAATTACTGTCGAAAAAATGAAACTAATTGGTCAGTTATCTATCAAACATGGATTTAGCCCTCTAATGCTTTGAAGAACGCATAAGATTAGGAGCATTTGATTTTCTTCCAGTTCAAAAGTAAAGGAAAATAGATAATCGATGAACGGCGTTGCTAAATAGATGTATGACAGGACTTACAGATAACCACCACTTATGGTAAGGGTTAACGGCTGTTAACCCCCGACAAATTTTCCCAACAAATGGTGTATAGTTTCATATGCGTTCGTAAGTCCTGCTTCAGTATTTTAAGTCTCTAGCTTCAACAGGTTATTACTTATAACTGATAACTGAAATGATCGGAGCGATCGTTACTATTTTCCGGAATTTCCTGATGACATGAAGGATCTAACTACAAGGACCTAGATAGTTTTATTCAATTGTTTGGAGTGGGAAGATATGTCTAATAATTCTACATCAAAATTTCGTCCAAGAAAACATATTATTTCTCTTGGTTGGTTTAGCTTTATAATGATTAGTAGTTTGACTGGTATAGTTAGAGATAGAAATTTTGGGAGCTTACCAATAAATTTTTTAATCGGTAGTATTCCGGTGGCTATTGGTCATAACATCGATATTCAGAATCAGAAAAAAGAGCAGAAGTTGCTATTAGCAGAACAGGAAAAACGTAAATTAAAACTCATAGAAGATTTAGCTCTGAGTCAAACCTTGTTGGAAAGAGCAGAAAATTTATAATATCGTAGAAGGAAGAGGGAAGAAGGAAGAAGGCTATTTATTAAGCAAGAAAAAAACTTAAATTTCCTACCTTCACAATCAAAACCTTGTAGAGATGTTCCATGGAACGTCCCTACTCTACCCAAATGAAAACTTCTGTAATTTAAAATCTGGATTTATACTTGAGAGGAGAAAATATTAAATTAACTGTTGTACCCTGACAACCATCAAAATCAATTTCAGCTTTCAATTGTTTACAAAGAATTCGCACTAATTTTAACCCCAAAGAAGAAATATTTTGCAAATCAATATCTGGAGGAATACCAATACCATTATCTTTAATTGTAATATAAACTTTTTCTTGTCTATCTTGATGTAATTCAACACATATTTCTCCAGATTCATTATTAGGAAAAGCGTGTTTAAATGAATTAGTCACCAATTCATTAATTAACAAGCCACAAGGAATTGCAGTTTCTAAATTAAGAGTTATTGCTTCTACATTAATGATAGGTTGAATGATACTTTCTCTATCCGCGTAAGAACAAAACAAATTATCTATCAAAGCATGAATATACTCACTAAAATCAACTTCAGCTAAATTTTTTGACTGATAGAGTTGTTCATGTATCAAAGCCATACTTTGAATTCTATTTTGGCTATCAGCAAATAATTCCTGCACTTTTTGATCTTCGATATAATCTGATTGTAAATCTAATAAATTAGAAATAATGTGTAGGTTGTTTTTCACTCGATGATGAATTTCTTTAAGTAAAATTTCTTTTTCTTGAAGAGAATCTTGGATTTGTTCTTCTGCTTTTTTACGATCGCTAATATCAATACAACTACCAATATAACCAGCAAACTTGCCATTGAGATTAAATCTAGGAACCCCTTGATTTAAAATCCAACGGTATTCGCCATCTTCTCTTCTCAAACGGTATTCTACAGTAAACGATTGATGGGTATAAAAATTTACTCGGTAATTTTCCAAATAATATTGTACATCTTCAGGGTGAATTCCCTTGAACCAACCTTTACCAACTTCTTGTTCTAAGTTACGCCCGGTAAAATCTAACCATCTTTTATTAAAATAGTTAAAAAGACTATTAGCTCCAGACATCCAAATTAATACAGGAGCACTATCAGCCATCATCCGAAAACGTTTTTCACTTTCTCGCAATGCTAATTCAGCTTCTTGATGTTCTAGAGCGCTAACAAAAATTTTTCCAATAATTTTTAACAAATTAATTGTAGATCTTGTCCAACTGCATAATTTACTTACTGTATCGAAACCGACGAAACCAATTAATTCATCTCCAGAAACCATAGGAATACACAACAAAGATTGAATTGACTGCGCTGATAATATTCGTTTTTCTCTACTTGCTTCCAGAGGTAAATTGGAAACTAATGGTATATGTACGACCTCAAATTGATTCAGTTTTTCCATTATCCATGGTAAATAATCTATAGGAAAATTCTGTTGATCTTCAATTTTAGCTTCTGTTTTTGTCGCTCTCCATTGGTGAGTATTACTAACTTGAAGTCGATCGCTACTTACTAAAAACATATAACTACGATCTGACCCTGTTAACTCACAAAGTTGCTTTAATGCTATCTGGATACTACTATTAATTTCATTAGGATTAAGGTTAATAAAGCTAGTAGAGATATTAGCCACAAGTTTTTCTAACTCCAGTTGTTGCTTAAGGGTTACTTCTGCTGCTTTGCGATCGCTAATATCCTTGTGAGTACCAATCATTCTCACTGCTTTGCCTGCTTCATCCCTGACTACAACTTTGCCGTAAACTGCTATCCACTTCCATTCACCAGATTTAGTTTGTAACCGATAGTCAAAAGCATAGATAAATGAACTATCTTCCAAGTGCAAATTTAAAGCATCTATCACCCAAACTTTATCCTCTGGATGAATTAGCATTTCCCAAGAATTTATCTTCTTAGGAAGATCGCCTGAATTGTAGCCTAACATTTCTAACCATCGATAACTATAATAGCAGTCGCCCGTGGCAATATTCCAATCCCATAACCCATCACCTGAGTTTTCTAATACTAATTGCAATCGTTCTTGAATTAGTTGTAACTTTGTATCTACTAGTTTGTCTTCACTAATATCTTGTGCTATTCGAGCTATTTTATCAACTTTCCCTGCCCGATTTTTGATAGGAAAGGCACGAGTCAAAATCCAACGTATTTCTCCATTAGGTAGCATAATACGATATTCTTGCTTTTCTTCCACTTCCGTGAAATTTGCTAAAGCTTCCACTACCTTTGGGCGGTCTTCTGGATAAATCACATTTAGAAAAGAGTGGGGTGACTTGTATAACTCATCGCGATGATAACCCCATATTT
Source organism: Okeania sp. (assembly GCF_983059655.1). NCBI lineage: Bacteria > Bacillati > Cyanobacteriota > Cyanophyceae > Oscillatoriales > Microcoleaceae > Okeania > Okeania sp. Next base: position 12,867 of record NZ_CEZPJD010000046.1, on the reverse strand, counting down.
TTTCATAACTAGGAGAAATATAAAAAATTTGATTGTTGTGAGGGTCGTGTACCCAGAAAACACTATTGATATTTTCTGCTAGTTTATGAAATATGTCTTGACTTTCTTGTAATGCTGCTTCTATTTGTTTACGTTCAGTAATATTTAAAAATGTCCCAAAAACTTTTTTGACTTCACCTTTCTCGTCAAAAATTGGCTTTCCTGTAATTGATATATATTTTAGTTCACCACCTGGACATAAAATTCGTTGCTCGAGTTCATAGCTTTGACCTTGATTAATTGCTAAATCAATTGCTTTTTGTATTGCTGACAAATCATCAGAGTGAACTAATTTAAAATAATCTTCTATACTTACAAAAGTTGATTTTTGTTGTATACTAAGAATCTTGTAAACTTCTTCTGAACAGATTAATTGATTTGTAGTCAAATCATTTTCCCAACATCCTATACCAGCAATTTTCTCTACTTCTGTTAATTGTGTTTGACTATGGAGAACACTTTCTAAAGTTTCTTTTTCATCCGTAATATCTCGTACAACTGCATAGATTAAATTTTCTGTTAAGAAAGGAACATTATTCCAAACTAGCCAACGGTAGGAACCATCTTTAGTCCGATAACGGTTCTGAAATTTGATAGCTTGAGCATCATCAGTAATACTTTGGACTTCTACAAGAGTAATATCTCTATCTTCTGGATGTACAAACTCAATATAAGGTACTGTTAATAGTTCTTCTGTGGTATAACCTAAAATTTTTGACCAACTTGAATTAAGCTTTTTAAAGTAACCGTCAGTACCAAAAATTACTAATAAGTCAAGAGAAATATCAAAAAAGCGATCGCTCTCTCTAAAATTATCTTTTAGATGTTGATTGATTTGAATAAAATATCGTACTAAATCTTCAATTTCCTTAAATTCAACTATTTTTAAACATGAGTGTAAATCTTCTTCATTAACTTGATTAATCAGATGATTTTGAGCTGCTTTTAATAATTTGTATATAGGTTTAGTTATCCATTGAGAGATTAACATCCCTAAGTAGATAACCAAAGCCATTGCTAATAAATATAAAAAGAGAGTTATTTGAAAATTTGTCTTAATTTGTGGTGCAAATTCTGATTTGGGAACAGCCACTACAATTAACCAATCTTGATTTTGATTGGGTATTAATTTGACAAAATATTGCTGCCCTGTAACTGTTAATTCTAAATCTTTTGTACTTTTAACATCATAGTAATTTTCTTTTAATTTATTACCTATTTCTTGAATTAATATTTCCCTATAATTATCTAATGATTGACTTGATTTACTAGCAACAACTATCCCCGATTTTTCTATAAGATAAATTAAATTTGATTGAGTTATACTTGCTTTCTGAAGTAACTTATCAATTTCTGAGATAGGTAACTCAACTGCTAATACTCCAATGAGACTATTATTCCGGTCATAGACTGGATAACTAGCTAAAATTGCTCCTGATTCTGGTGAATATTCTGAATTATCAATTTTCTTCCAGACAGGTTTACCTGTTTTAATAACATCTCTATACCAACTTTCTATTTGATAATTATATTCGTTACTTTTAGATATTTCTGTGAGATTTTCTGAACTTAACTTATTCATTAAGTTGATGAGTAAACTATTATCCTGTTTTCTCTTTACTCCTACAAACTGTCCATTTGTACTGCCAAAATTAATCTGGCCGACATTATATTGTTTTATTTGCTGAACAAACAAATCCTTGGTTTTGATTAAATCATTAGAATTCAACCATCCTAACTTAATTAAATCCTGGTTAATGTTATGAATAAAACTAGGTACTTCTAAATAATTATCTAAATCATGGGTAACAATGTTACCTGTTTGACTGTTAAGTTGATTAGCTAATTGCTTAACTGCTATTTGTTCTTTTTGTAATGATGCCCAGGCGAGAAATAAAACTGTAATTGATGTGGGAATAATCAAAGATAAAAACATCATTCCCCGCAGCGATATCTTTATTTTTTGCCGAAAAATATTATCGATCAAAAGTATATAATTACTCAGTTGTTTTATCATTTATTAAATTCATTCACTGAGAATAATAATTATTCTTGAAAAAGCTTCGGTCGCGCCCTTGAGATTTAGCCTCATAAAGTGCTGAATCTGCCTCTTTAATTAAATCACTAGGCTGAGAATTAAAGTCTGATTCCCACGATAATGATTTTCTAGTAGCAACCCCACAACTAATTGTGATACAGTTAGTAATTTTTGAACCTTGATGAGCAATAGCAGCATCTTTAATACTTTTACGAATTTTTTCTGCTACATAAACAGCTCCTTCTACATCCGTTTCTGGTAAAACAACTACAAATTCTTCACCTCCATAACGAGCTACTAAATCAGTAGAACGATTAACATTTTGGATAATAGTATCAGCAATTTTCTTTAAACAAATATCTCCTGCTTGATGGCCATAGGTATCATTATAAGCTTTAAAAAAATCCACATCACACATAATTATGGATAAAGGCAAACCATGTTTATGAGAACGTTTCCACTCACTTTCTATAAACTTCTCAAAATTGCGACGATTAGCAACCAGTGTTAAACTATCCAAAGAAGCTAAACGCTCCAATTCTTGATTAGCTTTTTCCAGTTTCTCACTCAACATCCGTTCTTTTTCTATTTGTCGTCGTAGTTCTTTCATTGCCCATTGAGTTTGCAATAACCGTCTAACTCGTTGACGTAAAACTGCCCAGTGAATTGGTTTAGTAATATAATCTGTTGCCCCTACTTGAAATGCTAAATCAACAGATGCTTGGTCGTCAAGAACTGTAATCATTAATACTGGTGGACTATTTTCTCCCAATAACTGATGTAGTTTGGCACAGCAAGTAAAGCCATCCATCCCAGGCATCATTGCATCAAGTAATACCATGTCTGCTAATTGTTTTTGACAAATTTCTAAGCATTGCTCCCCACTATTTGCCTCAATAACTTGATACCCATCTTTCTGCAAAATACGACGTAGTATTAGTCGAATAGTATTTTCATCATCAACTATTAATATTCGGGGTGCTACAGTCCAAAAACCTGATTTAATCATTTTATAGATTTATTTCTATTTTTTGATTGTAATTCTACTTTCACTCTATGATGTTCTTGATTCATTACTTCTGTTAATTTATCTGCATTTTCTGTCGTGCCCATACTGCCTATTGCTTCTAATTGTCCACATAGTTGAGCCAAATTATTAGCTCCTATGGTTAAGCTAAGAGATTTTAGAGCATGAGCCGCATTTCTTAATTCAGTCCCATCTTTAGCTGATATTGCTGCTATAATTGCATCTCGCTTTTGAGGAGCTTCTTCTAAGTAGCTATCTATTATTTCTTGTAAAATGCTTTCGTCTCCCCCTGCAGCTTGCTCTCTTAAATATTCAAATACTGACTCATCAATAGCTGGAGTTATAAAGTTCATATTTTTATTTTGAGAATTGACTAGAGATAAATGATCATTTCGATCTTCATCTTCTAATACTAGATTATTTTGTACAGTAATATTTGATTCTACTGAAACTTGGTTTTCTAGATTAACAATTTGTTCTGTAATTAACCCTTGATTAAGTTGATTTGATTGTGCATCAACCTCTTTTACTACTTCAACTATCTTATCTTTATTTTGAACTTGATTTTCTAGATTAACAATTTGTTCTGTAATTAACCCTTGATTAAGTTGATTTGATTGTGCATCAACCTCTTTTACTACTTCAACTATCTTATCTTTATTTTGAACTTGATTTTCTAGATTAACAATTTGTTCTGTAATTGACCCTTGATTAAGTTGATTTGATTGTGAATCAACCTCTTTTACTACTTCAACTGTCTTATCTTTATTTTGAACTTGATTTTCTAGATTAACAATTTGTTCTGTAATTAACCCTTGATTAAGTTGATTTGATTGTGCATCAACCTCTTTTACTACTTCAACTATCTTATCTTCCTTATCTTCTACTGCCAAACTGTTTGTTGGCAAATCATTTTTCTGCCTTGGCTTTCTATGACTAATATAATTATTTAATGCTTTGACCAATGCTTCCACTCGAACTGGTTTACTTATATAATCATTCATTCCTGCTTCTAAGCACTCCTCGCGATCGCCCCGCATCGCATGAGCAGTCATAGCTACTATCCAAGGTCGTTTGACTTCAGAGAAAATTTGACAAATTCGTTTTGTTGCCTCTAAGCCATCCATTTCTGGCATTCGTACATCCATGAAAACTAAATCGTAGTGTTGACGACGCAATGCTTCTAGAGCTTCCAACCCATTATTAGCGATATCAGCACGATAACCTAGTTTTTTTAAAGATAGTAAAGCTACTTTCTGGTTTACTGTTACATCTTCTACTATCAGTATGCGTAATGGTAATTCAACTTCTACTTCATCACTTAATATTGATTTTGCTTTTGAAGCTTCAGGTTTAACTGATACTCGTTGTACTCCTAGTACAGAAACCAACATTTCATATAAGTTAGATTGTTTAATTGGTTTACTCACAAAAGCTGCAAACGAAGCTCTTCCAGCAATTTCTTCTGATGTCAGTTTGCCTATTGAACTTAGCATTATTAAAGGCAATTTTTTATATTTTGGTATGGATTGAATTTTCTCTGCTAGGCTTAAGCCATCCATTTCTGGCATTTGTAAATCTAGTACTGCAATATCAAAAACTCTCCCAGAGCGGAGTAAATTTAGAGCTACTTTTCCTGACTCCACTGCTACAACATTCATTCCCCAAGATTCTACTTGAAGAGTAATAATTTGGCGATTAGTTGCGTTGTCATCAACTACAAGTAGGCGCTTTTCTGTAAGTTCAGGCTGTGATTTTTTGAGCTTAGATTCAGTATTTGTGTCAGTTGCCATTGCCATCATCGTAAAGTGAAATGTAGAACCCTTATCTATTTCACTTTCCACCCACATCTGGCCACCCATAGCCTCACTTAACCTTTTACTAATAGCTAATCCTAAACCTGTACCTCCATAATTCCTGGTCATGGAAGCATCTATTTGACTAAAAGGTTTAAATAATCTTTCTAATCTATCTGTGGGAATTCCGATTCCTGTATCTGTTACTGCAAATTCAATTTCATATAGGTTGTCAACAGGTGTAGGATTTCTTTTGATGGCTGAGTTTGTACTTGTTTGGTGATTATTAATATTTTCTGGGCAAGGCAATTGACTATTAGCTGACAACCAATTTTTTCCATTTATTGAGACAATAACTTCTCCGCTATCAGTAAACTTAACAGCATTAGAAAGTAAGTTGGCAAGTATTTGACGTAGCCTCGTCACATCACCTACTATTGCTTCGGGGGTATCTTGATGAATAATATAAGCTAATTCTAAACCTTTAGCACCAGCTTGGGAAGCTACTAAATCTAAAGCTGATTCTACACAACTTCGGAGATTAAAAGGTTGGTCTTCTAATTCTAGTTTCCCAGATTCAATTTTAGAAAAATCAAGAATGTCATTAATAATTGTGAGTAATGAATCACTGCTATTACGAATAGTCTCTACAAAATCTTGTTGTTGAGAGTCTAATTTTGTATCCAGTAATAACCCAGTCATGCCTATTATTGCATTCATAGGAGTCCTAATTTCATGACTCATCATAGCGAGGAATTCACTTTTAGCTCGATTAGCAGATTCAGCTTCTTGTTTAGCCGCCTCTAACTCCAAATTTTCAGTTTGTAGCTGTATTTGTCGCCGTTTTTCTTGCTCCACATAATCAGCTTGTGCTAGGGCAATTCCTACTTGTACAGCAACTGACTCCAATAAATATATTTCTTCTTCAGCCCAATGACGAATGCGATCGCATTGATGTAAAACAATTACTCCGTTCGGTTCTCCTTTATATGAGGTGCGAATTGCTAATACTGACTTTACTCCTAATAAGCAACAAACTGAAGCATCTTTGAATAATAATGGCTCTAAGTTGGTGTTGTCGCTACTAATAGCTTCGTCTTGAGCTAATAATTTTTGCAGATTATGGTTTTCCTCTAATACTAGTGATAGACCTTGTATTGATTTATAACCTGATTCAAGATATTCTTCTACTAGAGGAATTTGTGGTGATGGTTTAACAATATAGCAATAAATTAAGCAGCGATTTACTTTAAATGTTTGACCTATTAGTTTGACTGCTGTTTGAAATATGCGATCGCTATTTAAGCTAGAACGAATTTCTGTGGTTAACCGTTTATGGAGTAAAATGTGTTTTATGTTGTTTTTTAGGGCAGCTTTTGAGGAATAATGTTCTACCTGATTTCCTACCCATTTTGCTATTAGTTTTAATATCTGGCGATCGCTCTCTTTAAAAGGTTCTGGTTTTGGGTATGGACTTGCAAAGCTTATAGTACCATATGGGTTACCTTCTACTATTACGCTACAGCCAATGTAAGTTTCTAGCTTAAAAAATGTTTGAGCATAAGCAGGATGATTTTGCCATTCTGAATTTCCTGCTGCTTCAATACTTATTGGTTCATTTTTTTTGATTGTCTCGCTACAATAAGTTTGTTTTATATCGGTTGTATCTCCTGCTGCGATCGAAAAAGGAAATCCTTGGAGAACTTGAGATGCGACTACTTCATAAGTTTCTCCCTTAATGTTTGCTAAGATTCCTATTTCTACTCCATATTGCTTTCGCCCCATTTCCAAAATTCTTTGTAAAAAAGTATCAAGATTTTGGTCTGTCTCTGAAGCTACTGTATAGAAACCGTGAAGAATTTTTTCTGCTTCTTTTAGTTTATTTTCTGTTTGTTTTTGTTGTGTAATATCAATAGCCGTAGCAAGAAATCCAATAATTTTTCCTTCACTATCAAGTTGTGTTGTGATGACTAAACTTACTAATAAACGAGAGCCATCTTTTCTAAGATAATTCCATTCTTGAGATGTAAAAATTCCTTGCCTTGCTGATTCTACTAATGTATCGAAATCTTTTATGGAGCGATTTAATTTCTGACTTAATTCTTTGGTGCGTTCTATTAATTGAAATTTGTCATGAAATATTGTCAGGTTTTCTTTACCAACTACTTCTTGTCTATGATAACCCAAAAGTTTCTCTGCACCAGAATTAAATGCAGTAATCTGACCATCAATATCTGTAGTAATAAGCGCAACTGCTGTTGCAGCATCCACTACCTGTTGTAAGCGATCGTTTTGAGCTACAAGTTCTTTCTGTGATAATTGATCATTTGTGATTACTTCAGTGAAAATAATTATGCCACCAATGTCACTTTCACTATTATACCAAGGGTGTATTTTCCATCGTACTAATAAACCATCTGGTTTAGGAAACCGATCTTCCTCGCATTTTTGAACTGTTCCTGCAAGACAAGTTGTATAAATTTGCTTCCAGCGATCGGTAATGTTGGGAAAAACTTCATAGTGACTATGCCCAATAATATCTTTTTCTATTAAATTGTAATCAGTTAGCCAACACTTAGATGTCCATAAGTAGCGCATATCTTGGTCTAAAATAGCTACTGCTATAGGTATATGTTCTAGTAAAATGTCTTGAAAAATATCACATTTTTGCGTGTTTTGCTCTTGGTTTTCAGTAATATCGCGAATGGTAATCAAGCCACCAATCAATTGATTGTTTTCATTGTTAACAGGGTAATAATAGAATTCTAATAATCTTTCTTTTTCTGTGTTTATAGCAGTGGATTGTATAGTTGCATTAAAAGCATTTTTACTACTGGCTATTTGAGATTTGAAAAAGTTATTTTCTGATTTTTTTTTGTAATTTACAGTAAATACTAATAGATCGAATATTGATTTACCAATAGCATCCTTTTTATTAATACCTGATATTTCTTCAACTCTACAAGTCCAATCTATACAGTTATAATTAAGATCGAATTTAACTATTCCATTGCTACTAATTTCTACTATTTTTTTTGTATAAAATAAATCGTTTTTAAGTAAAAAATCTTCCCGATTGAATTTTGAAATATCGCGAATATATATTATTATTTGTTCAACATCTGATGTTTGAAAAAAAATTTTTGCTCTCACATCATATAAATTCGAGGAACCATCAATATGATAAAATCTTGTTTTTATATCTAATGCTGATTCTGGATTCTGAATAATCTCCGTTAATTTATCTATAAAAAATAAAAAATCATCCTGATGAACTAATTTCAGAAAATTTATGCCAATTAATTCTTGCTTTTGATAACCGAATACTTTTTCGGAGGCTAAATTATTATATAAAATATTGCCACCAATATCTATAACCGTAACTGCATCAGAATTACTTTCTATCATTAGGCGGAAGTAATCTTGACGATCGAGTAGTCTCATTGGAGAAGATATATTTGAAACCAATCCTCCTAAGTGGATAAAGGAAAATATTAAATCTACTATCTTTTGATCGTACTGCCGAATTTCTCGAACATAAAAAATAATAACTGCAACAACTATATTGTTCGCTAAAATTGGAAATCCTAAAGCTGTTTGGAGACCTACTTCAGTTGCTTTTTTCGCTCGTAAATAAATTGTTTCTGGTACACTACTAATATCTTTTTCCCACTCTGGTTGCTGAGAAATCCAAATTCGACCAGCCATATCAACACTAGGTGGAAATGTTATTTCTTCACTGTAACTATGAAATTTTGTTAATAATTCTTGAATTTCAGGTCGTCCATACCAGATTGGACTACACTCTATGCTAGTACCGTTACTATCTGGTATCCATACCTCTACATAATCTCCATCAATACTTAAACAGGCTTTATGGATTAATTCTTCTAGAAGTTTATCAAATTTTTCGGATTTTAGCTGGGCATAAGTCATAGTAGACGAGTTTCTGATTAACAGAAATTCTTAGGTTTACAAGCTACATAACCTTATATTAATTTTCTCTTGCTAAGGATTAATTGAGCATTGAGGATTCAATAAACTCCAGAAGTTCACAAATGGAACTATATCTGTTGACGATATACTCCATTTAACTCTTGTAGATAATAAAATCCTTACTCCTTATCCATTAACTAAAAAGGTAAAGTATTGAGGGAGCTTTTGCTTATAACATTCTCTCAATTAGTGAGGGAAAAATGTGAGGCTTAAGCAATAAGGAATCTAGGAATGTATAATGCAGTTAAGCTGCATCAGACATTTTACTCCTATTGTAGCTATTTTTTGAAATTCGGTATCGGTAATTAGATTAGCTAGTAACTATAATTTCAGACAACTTTGCTTTATACTTACCTGATAATTACTGTATCTTAAAATTGTCGGAATATTTAGATTGACTTACTACGCTAAATTAACTAAAAATACTAAAATTTAAAAGCAGATAATGCTTCACTATTTAAAGATTTTAATTATCTAAAAAGTAAGCATTTCCTGCGGTGTGCTGCGCAAACAGCTATTAGTACTAATAAATCAGCTTTTTTGTGAATAAATAAAACACATTTATTATAAAGATTTAAGGTTTTTATATATGCTTGAAACCATACTTAAATAATAATTTTAGTATTTAAATCTAACCTCCTGAATATAAACAAGCTAATGGATGAAGTCCGTATTTCCGACCTTATGAAGCTAACTAAAGGGTGCTTGTTCAGCATTATGCAGGAAATACTTACTCTTAAAAATCAATAAAATTTAGTAGATATTGTAAATATTAATTGATACGCTCGAGCGGGGATTTAGTATGATTTATGTTTTTTATAAATTGCTAAACTAAACCATTGAATGAGAAATATTTGAAGTTCTTCAGTTTTTCTTTTAATACCTTAATTCGGCAACGCTGAAAAAACTATAGAAATCAGATGTGAGAAGCTAACTGGACAATTAATCAAGATATCTCAGTGATTTCTTTGATAAATCATTCCTGATTCCTATATATATAGGAATTTAATTTGAGTTACTTCAAAAACTTGATAGCTTTTAGGAAAAAGGCAATCATCTTAGAGAGAACAAATAAGAAGGTTTGCCGGAATTTTTACTGTTAGTAAATAACCAACTCTTGTTTGATATATCAAATCAATATGAAGCTACTTGATTAGTGAAGATATAATTATTAATCAACTTAGCTATTGGCTTAATTCATTAAAACAAGTTTTTATACTTCATATTTTCCTATTTAGCCTAAAATACTAGCTTTTTTTGATTTAAAAAAATGCTTTAGCTAATATCAGTCAATACTTTGAGAATCAATCAGCAAGTTCTATTTAAACAGAGCATAGTTAAAGCGATGGGTAAACTATGCTTCTATCATTTTTATAAATATAGCTATTGATTTATCATTTATTATTACGATTGGTTCAATTTTTCTTCTTTGTTTTTTGTTGATTTTTCCAACTTGCTAGTGCTTGTTGAGCAGATTCATAAGCTGGTGTGCCATAAGGAACTAACTCAACAGCTAAAATAGCCTCACTTAAATTGTTATTTTTGGCTCGCACTTTAGCTATACTAAAAATAGTATTACTCCACTGAGCAATCAGTTTTTGAGCTTCTTCATACTTAGGCTCACCAGGTAGAACTTTACGGGCATCACTAATTGCTTCAATATAAGATGAAGCTAATCCTGGTTTAATCTTTTCTTTTGCAGTTTTGAGTAATGCTTCATTAAACCCTTTATTAGCTTTTTTTTGTTGAATTACTTGGGGTTGCCATTCAGCAATCGCTAACTGTGCTTCTTGATAAATTGGTCGGACATTCATAGGTACTAATTCAGCTGTATTAATTGCACCATCAAAATCTCCTTTTAATGCTCGTCCACTAGCTATATCAAGAATAGTTAAACTCCAACGTTCTATTTGATTTTGTGCTTCAGGATAAAGCGGATCGCTTTGAGAAATTTGGGACGCTTTAATAATTGCTTTACTAAAACTAGAAGCTGTAACTGAATCAAGTTCAGTTATAGCTTCAGATAATATTAATTGATTTGCTGGAGCTTGATTTTCTTCTTGCTTTCCGCTACCTTCCTTCGCAATATCAGTTTTTTCCTGAGATTGACTTTCAGAAGAAGAGACTACAGGTAATGTTGATAAAGTTACTTCTGATGAGGCATCTTCCTCCATCTCCGTTTTTGTCCCAGGTAAAGTCCCTACACCTACCGCTTGTGTACCTGTAAATATAGGCTTATTTGTTAAAAATACACCTAATAGAAGTACTAGAAAAGTTAGGCTACTTCCTACAATCAACTTTTGTAAAAAATATTTATCAGAATTAATGTTTTGAGAAATATTTTCAGACATTTCTGCTTTTATATATATATTATTTTTGCTATTTATTTGAGATTCAATTTGATGATTATGACTCTTATTACCATTCACCATATCTATTTTAGTAATATTTGTTAAAGGAGTTTTTACTGATTTTAAAATTTGTTTTTTTGTTGTAGAAGCAACTAATGAATCAACAATTAAACTTTCTTTTTCTTTCGTAGAGTTAGAATCATCGTAAATTTTTTGAGGTAAAATAGTCCGATTCATTTTTTCAGCAGAATTTACCATTATTAGATGGTTTTGTTTTGGTTGTAGATATTGAGTAGATAATTCCGGTAAGCGATTACTTAAAAAGTTATCTAACTCTTTGAGTGTTGTACATTTTCTATAACGTAACCCTTCTATAATAGCCGCTGTAAAAAATCCTAGGCGTAGGGCAGAAGTTTCAGAGGAAATCTGCTGTGGACTACACGACATTAACAGAGGTATTTCTAACTCTCTCGCTACTTCTACTGTTTGAACACCAACTTGGTTGTCCATTCCCATCAAATGATTGTGGTTAATATCCAATATAACCAAAACTTCTCCCGTGGGAGACATTGTCAAAGTTTCTAGTAGTTTAGTTATTGATATTCCTGTAGTTTCAGGGTCCTTAGGATTACCATCAATTGGCATCATATAGTCTTGATTTTGATGCACAACACCATAACCACTGAAGAAATACCAGAGAAAATTTTCCTTTTGCAATTGATTTTGGCAAAAGTCTTCTATCAGGTCTAGTATATTTTCTTTGCTAGGATAGGTGGGTTGTTCCCAAATTGGTAATAAATTACTTTCTGTTAATAATAGGCATTGTTCTGATGAAAAATTTGTTTCGTTTAACAAAAAGCTATGCAGTTCTTCTGCATCTTGTTTAGCGTAACTTAGAGGTTGAATAAACTCATATTGATTTATACCAACGGCAATACAAGCATAATTTTTCATTTTATAATAATCCTTATACTTAATAAATTGCCTCTACAGCTAGGATAACATTTATAGGCCATTACTATTCTCAGATTTAGTAAGATACCCTTAACTTATTACTTGGCCTTTAATTTGAGTGTTGCATAAATGCGCTTGGGATTTTAATAGTTTTGTGGAATGGACATCTGCCCGTTCCTAATATTTTCACCACAGGCAAGATACCCACCCCACTTAATAATCATCCTGCCCCTCAGCAATGCCTACAATTTGAGATAACTTTAAAGTTGCTAAATTACAGATTATGTGGTTTCTATCCTGATCTCCTATAAGTAAAAAGTAATAGTTCATAAAGCAATCTCAAAATGGACATTATTTAGCAGATATTTTTGAATCAAATATTTTTTCTTAACAAATTTTCAAACCTCAAAAACCTTTCCATAGAGGATACCCAGCCTACTTAATATTAATTATGTCCCTCAGTAATGCCTAAATTTGAGATAACTCAGTTGCCAAATGCAGATATGTGGTGTATTTCCTTTCTCCTATAAGTTAAGTAAAAAGCAATAGTCCATAAAGCAATCTCAAGATGGACATTATTTAGCAGATATTTTTGAATCAAATAACAAATAAATATTTTCTTGATAAATTTTCAAGCCCTACAACTCTTGCCATACATGAGACACA
>NZ_CEZPJD010000045.1:3635-21037 GCF_983059655.1 Okeania sp. | reverse complement strand
GATAAAGATTGGGTAACAAGTATTAGTTTTAGTTCTAATGGAAAAAGTTTAGTTTCTGCCAGTCAAGATGGTGAAATAAAACTCTGGCATTTCAATGATGGTAAATTAGAAGAATGGGAAAGTTTTCCAGCACATCAAGAGCCAATAAATAACCTGATAATTAGTCCTAATGGCGATAAATTTGCCTCAAGCAGCGAAGATAGAACAGTTAAAATATGGGATTTACAAGGCAATATAATTAATACGTTTAGAGGTCACAGATACAAAATTACAAGTCTTTGTTTCCATCCCAATAATCAAATTCTAGCTTCTGCTGATAATAGTGGTGCAGTAAAATTTTGGAGTTTAAGAAATAACAAACCACCAATTTTTTGTAATCATAAAAGCAAAATTACAACTGTTAAATTTAGTCCGGATGGTAAAACTCTTGCTTCTGCTGATGAGCATGGCAATATAAAATTATGGCAAACAGATGGAACAGAAGTTGAAAGCTATCAAATTTATAAGAAAAAAATTACCGATATTAGTTTTCATCCAAATAGCAAAATGATTGCTTTTAGTAATAATGATGGTAATGTTGAATTTTTATCATTAAATAAGAGTGAAATACTAATACCTATACATCAAGATTTCGGAATTACTAACTTAAATTATTTTGGTTCTGATGGTAAATTTATAGCCTTGACTCAAGAGAATGGTAATATTGAAATTTTTGACCAAGATGGTAACTCATTAGATTTCAAGAGACATAGCAGTCGAATTATTAGTATGGATGTTAGTTTCGATAGTCATACTTTAGCCACTGTTTGTGCAGATAATAATATAAAAATCTGGGATTTCACAGACAATAAACTATTAGAAAAATTCTCTTTTTCAACTAATAGTAGTGTGACTAAAATTAGCTTTAGTCCTGATGGAAAAATCCTAGCTTCAGCTAGTGAAAATTGTACTATCAAACTTTGGAATCTTAATGGTGAAGAATTAGCAATTTTCAAAGGACACAGCAAAACTATTACTAGCATTAGCTTTAGTCCTGACGGTCAAATTTTAGCTTCTGGTAGTAATGATAATACTATCAAATTATGGAGTCTTATTAATGAGACTGAAATATATACGTTACAAGAGCATACCCAAGCAATTACAAGTATAGATTTTAGTCCAGATGGTAAAACTTTAGCATCTGCGAGTAATGATAAGACAGTAATTCTTTGGAATTTGAATCTTGATGATTTACTACGTCGTGCTAATGAATGGTTACCTGGGCATTTCAACCTACATTTGCACGACAAAATTAAAGTCAAAAGTCAAAAGTCAAAAGTCAAAAGTAAGAATAAATTATAGTGGTCAATAGGAGTCCACAATTAAATAAGTATTTATGCTTAATGTTTAACTGAGGATTTGGCTCTTGATCGAGGTAAATGAAGATAATTTATTAGTATAAATATTTAAACAGCCTCAGAATTTTATACTAATTTTTATGTTGCAAATTGAAGCACGAAATGTAGATTGAAGTCTACATCCGCACGACAAAATGTAGTATATGAAGAGAGGAAATTGACCACTATAACTTAATTTCTTACTTCTTACTTCTTACTTCTTATTTCTTACTTCTTACTTCTTACTTCCTACTTTTGACTTTAACTTTTAACTTTTGACTTTAATTTTGACTTTTGACTTTTGAATTTTGATTTCGCACAGCGCTATATTTCAGTAAAATGTTTAAATAATAAATGATGAATAAATTGATAGCGATCGCCTACCTTCTGCAGTAATAAACGACTCGCAGCATAATTGAGAAAACGACGATAATTCCAGGGAATATGCCCATTAAAAAATAGAATCATCCGCAGCACAAATTTTTTTAATCCCGGTAAACCAAATGCAATTCCAATAGTTACACCTCCCATAGCACCACAAATTAACCCTAGATATAAATCTAAGTCGAAAATTAAAGTAAAAATAAACCCAAAAATAAACCCCCAAAATAACACACTAATCAAATTAACAATTAACTTATATGCTTGTAACTCACCGTTAACATCTAAGCAAGCTGGCCGTAGTTTTTCTATTGTAAATTCCTGACTATTCTCTGTGGCCATTCTTTTTGCTAGCCACGCTAACCATCGTCTTGTATTTTCCGGTAGTGGTTCTCGGCCTCTAGAATACCACTTATAGTTATTCTCTCGTCCTAGTTGACGACGAATATAAGCATTTAATAAATATTTCTCTCTTCCCTGTTGAGAAGTAATTCTTCTCCAAGCAGCAATTAAAATTTCCTCATAAGCTAAGGTCATCATACTTAACATTAATGGTATTTCAGCTAAGTTTAATAACTCTGGTTCATCCTGAAGATAATGCCAAAGTTCTCTACTTCTAGCTGCTAATAAATAATCTTGAATCTGACCTGTTGTTAAAGGCTGTAATAATACAGCAGCATTTAATTTAAACTTAGTCTGACAATTTTTATAAGTGGCAAAACTACTGCAAATAACTAAGTCATTTGGTTGCAAATATACTGATAATTTATTAATTTCTTCTAAGCAATTTTTAGATAATTCTGGAGATACTCGATCGAATCCATCTATTAGAAGTGACAATTGTTGATTTTCTAACCAATTCTTAATAACTTTTTTAGGTATCTTGTACTTAAATTTAATTTGATTAACTAACCAATCTGAAATATCCTGATTTTTATTTTGCCATGTCGAAAGGTCTAATAATACTGGGATTGATGCTTGTGGTTCTTTTTCCGCACGAATTACTAGCTTTCTAGCTAATTCTAGTAAAGTTGTAGTTTTTCCACCCCCAGGATTTCCTAATATAAGTAATTTTCCTTTCATTTTGTCAAAAACTTGGATAATACTTATTTTCGCTGGTAGTTGAAAACTAGGGCGCTTTCCCACTTTTACTTCTATATCCCAAGAACGTTTTAATTGTTGGAGTGGTCGCTGACGAACAAGATTAACTATCACTGCATGGTGTAGAGACTGCGATCGCAATTGCAGAACTTCTCTTTTAACTGTTTTTAATATTTTATCGCGATTTCTTTGCACCTTCGTATATTTCTATTGTTAGATGATTGAGTTAGCTGTTATCTTAATTTAACAATATTTAGAGTTATTTTATTGTTAAAATATTAACAGCATATATCTGTCTTAATAGCTGATAGTGATACTTGTGATAAAAGTGCAAATTAGCCAAGAAAGTGAACATAAAATCTAGTTTATAAAGGGGTAAAAATTATGCCATTCAATATGGGACAACTAATCGTTACAGGAATAGCTGGCCTTGCTAGTGCTACCTCTGTTGCTTATTTCACAATTCAGTCTGATTCATCACAATTTACTACTAATTTCTTACAGACACAAAAATTGGATAGCAACCTAGTTTCACTGGCTCCTAAACATCAACGAAAATCTTCATATTCTACTCCTAATTCCTCAGATTTAGTTAGTCAAAGTTCTAGTCCAGTTGTGATTACACCACCAACATCGGGATGTAGAGTTAGTATGGCCATAGTAGACGATCCTGAACCACCTCTGAATGTTCGTAGCAGTCCAGAAGTTAGAGAAGGCAATAAAGTTGCTCAACTTAACAATAATACCTTTGTTTCTGTCGCAGATGAAAAATCTGGCTGGCTACGAATTACTGAGCCAGTTGTAGGTTGGGTTGCTAAGAACCGAACTCGCAGCACTTGTGCCAGAGTAGATGAAACTATTACTTTTTCCCCAAAAAGTGATACAGCTATTGTGAGAGGGGAGATGATTGGTACTGGTAGTCATAGTTATCGGGTCAGAATGATCCAGGGTCAGACCATGACTATCAAAAATTTTGGGGATGTATTTCCGGCAATTATTGGTCCTGATGGCCAACTCATGGCAAGGGAACCTAATATTGAAGGTGATGAAAATGAATGGACAGATACTATGCCTGTTAGTGGAGTATATACTTTAGAATTAGATTCTAATTTCCGTGGATTTGAATATGAATTTTTAGTAGAAATTAAAGAAAATAGTTCAATAATTAATAATTAATAATTAATAATTAATAATTAGGGTTTACTGATTAAATCTAATATCAAATCCACTTAATTGGACATAAAAAAAATTATCCAATTGTCATAACTACGCTCATCTTGTCTTATCTTTCTTCTCCTGAATTGCAAAATTGCTGAATTCTAAAGACTTAACTATTCTATGGCTGTTTAACCGGATTTGATATAAAATAATTACCAGATAAAGGTTTTAGACTTTTTAGGTATTGAAAAAGTACATGGTTTTCAGCTCTTCATGCTCATGCATGGAGCGCATTTTTAGTGCATAGTTAGGCAAAAAAATTATCCCCCACTCCCCCGCTCCCCTACTCCCCTACTCCCCTACTCCCTCTACCCAGGAATTTTAATGATAAATTCTGTGCCTTTTCCTATAGCAGAAATACATTCTAATTCCCCCTCGTGATGTTCCACAATAGCTTGATAGCTAATTGCTAAACCTAATCCTGTACCTTGACCAACTGGTTTTGTGGTATAGAAAGGGTCAAATATCCGCTTTTGTACTGCTTCACTCATACCCATGCCATTGTCAGCTATCCTAATTATTACTTGATTTTCTGTGTCTATCTCTGTAGTAATAGTAATTTGAGGCAGGGAATTGCTTGATTCTTTTCTCATTGGTTGTAATGCATCAATAGCATTACCAATAATATTCATAAATGCCTGATTTAGTTCCCCGGGATAGCATCTTACTTTAGGTAATTTACCGTAATTTTTAACAACTTTAATTTCCAATTCATGGGGTTTAGCGTTGAGATTATTTTGGAAAATCATCAGACTAGAATCTATCCCTTCATGTAGATCTACATTCTTTACTTCTGATTTATCAAGACGAGAAAAATTGCGTAAAGATTCTACAATTTTTTTAATTCGATTCGACCCTATTTTCATAGAGTTTAGTATTTTTGGCAAATCTTCAACTAAAAAATCTAAATCAACTTCTTCCATAATATCTGTTACTTCTGGAACAGGTTCTGGATAATATTGCTGATATATTTTAATGATATTTAATAAGTTTTCAGCATATTCTTGAGTATGGTCTATATTGCCATAAATAAAGTTGACAGGATTATTAATTTCGTGAGCTATTCCTGCCACTAACTGCCCTAAAGAAGACATTTTTTCTGTTTGAATTAGCTGGGTTTGAGCCTGCTTTAATGTTTCTAAAGTTTGAGCTAGACGTTGATTTTTTTCGTTTAATTCTTGGGTGCGTTGCTCTACTTTTTTTTCTAAAGTGTCGTAAAGCAAAGCATTTTCTAGAGAGATAGCTGCTTGGGTAGTAATCATTTCTAATAACTGTAATCTTTCTGGAGTAAATGCACCTGTTGTTAAGTTATTTTCTAAGTAGATAATACCGATAAATTTACCTTGCTTGGTAATAGGAGTACATAATATAGATTTAGGTTGCTTTCGTTTGAAATAGGAGTCGTTTACCCATGTTGCTTCTGTAGTAGCATCATCGAATACCTGAAATTTTTGAGTCCGCCACACATAGTTAATTAATGCTTGGGGTAACTCTTGAGTTGCTGAAACGGGAATGACAGGGCGCTCAAAATTTTCTAAATACTCCTGAGTATCTACAACATGAGTTATTGCTTCCAGAATTAACTGCTGGTCTTTGAGAAGGATGAGAGCGCATTTTTTGGCACCAGTATTTTCCATCATTAGTCGAATTAATATTGAGAGTAAATTTTCTAGTGTTACTTCTCCAGACAGAGTTTGGTAAGCTTTGAGTACAGTTGATAGATCGAGGATATTTTCCCTGTTGGTGCTCTGTCTGTGGGAAGTTACCAGGGAGTTGCTATTTTCAGAGGAGCTAAGAAAAACTGATGCTAGTAGTTGTGGGTAGCGTTTTTCTAAATCTTTGACTTTTGTTACTGCTCCCCAATTAATATATCCATAGTAAGCTTCTAACATATAGGTTTGGGCAATTTTGATTTTGCCCCACTCTAGATAAAATTTGGCACACAGTTCGTTTGCTAAAGCTGCTTCTTGAGTATATTTATTTTCTGTAGCAAGGGCGATCGCCTGTTCGTAAGTTTCTATGGCTTCGAGCTTTTCTCCGAGTATTCTGTGTTTTTCTGCTGCTATTAAATAATATTTATGGGAGTGGTTTGTGGGTGCGTGTTGTGCCCAGAATTTAAATTTTGCCTCATTAGCAATCACTTCTTCTAATATTTGCTCTCTTTCTGCAACTCCTGCTTCTGAGTAATAAGCTAATTTAGCTAGTGAGCTATAAAAGTAATACACAGGAAAATAAAATAACCCAGTTACACCGTTAACATATTCTTCTGCCAAAATTGCATAATCTTTGGACTTTTGAAAATTTCCCAAGAAATAGGACAGAATTAATTTATTAAAGTAGATTTGAAATAAAGCATAGCGATCGTTAATTTTTTGATAAAAAGGAATAAATTTTGTCTCATTAAAACCATTGCCTGATAATAATATAGGATTTTCTGTATGCCCAATTAAATTCAGTACAGCTTGATGATAAGTCTGATTATAATAATAATTATTTTCTTGTTTAAGCTGCTTGAGATAATTGCTATGAATTGCTATTTCTGACTCTAATTTATCTAGGGATACACCTGCCAGGAAGGAGTAAGCACAGTAGTGAAGAATACTATAAGTAGCATACTCTAAATCTCCTGTTTCTAAGCCAACTTTATAAGCTTCAAGAAAATTAGGAAGAGTTTCACGAATATGAATTTTCCAGTGTTCTATACCCACATAAATCACCTGAAATACTTTAGCTTTTTGGTTTTTATTATGAAATTTTTCTAGCACTTCATAGGCAACTCTGCCAAATTTATACCCCGTATCCATATCTTGTTCTATTCCACACAAAATTACCCCATAGAATCCACAAGAAACAGCAAACAATGGGGATATTCCTGAATGTAAATAGAGATTAGTTGATTCAGACACAATCAGTGGAAACAATTCTGGTTTGCAAATAAAAGTAATGGAAAAAAGTAATGATAAAATTCTTATTTTTGCTAATTTCTCTGGGTCTTTTAATAATGGTAAATTAATCAGACAGGAGATACTTTTTTCCCTCAATTTATTTTTAGTTATTTGTAAGTATTCTTGAATGTCTGATAGTGTTGGGTTTGTAGGAAAGCTAATACCAAAAACCTTTAAAACAGATAACCCAATAGTTAAAGCTTCTTGCAGTTTACTTAGAGCAATGTAGGCTTGTATTTTAATTTCATAGACTTTGACTTTATCCAAGAGGTTATTAGCTTTTTCTAATACAATATCAACCAACTTTTCCATTTCTTCAAAGTCACCGGACAAGTAGGTAGCTTCTGCCCCTTCTTCATATAATGCCAATGTTAGTTGATATTGAGTTGACCAACTATTTTCAGTTAGTAGATTTATACCTGTCTTAAAATAAGACATTGCTGTGTTATAAGCAGTAGATACTTTTGCCTTGATTCCCGCTTTTAAATTTAAACTTGCTAATTCTTCCCTTGCTTCTATTTCTGTAATTAACTCCACACCATAATTAAGTTGATTGACAATTTCAAATATTTTTTCTTCTAGTTGGTCATCCGCCGTATTATTTAAGAGTAATTTGCCAATTTTTAGATGAAATTCTTGTTTTTTTTGTTGCGGAATTAGACTATAAGCTGCTTGTTGAACCCGGTCGTGAAGAAAATGATAAATTGGTGTCTGTAAATCGGTTATTTTAGGAAGATGTTCGTCGTTTTCTCCCTGATAAAATTTATAGGTTTCGTCCTCCGGCAAAATCAATCCTTCTGATAAAGCCTTCCACAAAATCAATGCCGTTTCAGACAGATGTTTCTCAGAAACAATAGATAGAGTTTTTAAATCAAACTTGTTACTAATACAAGCTGCTAATTGCAATATTTCCTGAGTTGAATGGGGTAATTGTTGAATTTGGGCAGCCATCAATTCAATTACATCTCCCCTGGCTGCCAAAATTTTAATTTCTGGCAAGTTGAACAACCATTTTTCTTGTTCATAGTTATAAAAAATTAATCCTTCTTTGTAGAGAGACTTGATAAATTGATTACTAAAAAAAGGATTACCTTGAGTTTTTTGGTAAATCTGTTCGGTAAGTAGCAGTGACTCCTGTGGAGAATAATTAAGAGTATCAGCGACCAAATTATTCAGTGCTGACTGACTCAAAGGAGTGAGAATAATTTGATTAAAAACAGCGCCTATTTCTTTGATTTCCTCAACAGTTAATAGCAAAGAATGTCCAGCATTTACTTCATTATCTCGATAAGCTCCTATCAGTAATAAATAGTTAATATCGATTTTTTCCATGACCAACTTCATTAACTTCAAAGAAGCTAAATCTGCCCATTGTAAATCATCGAGAAATATTACTAAAGGATGTTCAGCTTGAGCAAATACAGAGATAAAATTTGAGAATAATAAATTGAAGCGATTTTCGGCAGCAGTAGGAGATAATTCTGTAGCTGGGGGTTGTTTGCCAATCAATAATTCTAATTCGGGAATTACATCAATTATAACTTGTGCTTCTTCTCCTAATACTTGTTGTAATTTAGTAGCGATCGCCTGTAATTTTTCTTCTGGTTCGCTTAAAATTTGCTTAATCAATTCTTGAAAGGCATTTAACCAAGCAAAAAATGGAATATTTATTTGAAATTGGTCAAACTTTCCAGAAATAAAATAACCTCGTTTTTTGAGGATAGGTTTGTGGATTTCATTAACTAATGCTGATTTGCCAATACCAGAAAATCCTCCGATTAACATCAACTCTGTTTTAGATTTACCTGGATCGCAAATGCGGTCAAATGTTGTTAGTAATGTCTCTATTTCTTGTTCTCGTCCATAAAGTTTTTCTGGTATAATTAAGCAATTGTTATTATCTTTTTCTCCCAGGTGAAATAATCTGATTTTTCCAGTATTTTCCCACTCAGATTGACATTTTTCTAGATCGTGGCGCAACCCTGCTGTTGTTTGATAACGCTCTTCAGGCATTTTTGCCATTAATTTCAGCACAATAGTATTGAGAGCTGCTGGTATTTTTGGATTTAGCTCAATTATCGATTGTGGCTGACGAGCAATATGAAAGTGAACTAACTCCATAGGATCTCTTGATTGAAAAGGGAGTTTTCCAGTCAATAATTCATAAAATGTAATTCCCAAAGAGTAAAAATCACTGCGATAATCAATACCTCGATTCATCCGCCCAGTTTGCTCGGGAGACATATAAGCAAGAGTACCTTCAAGAGTATTAGGATTGCGGATTTCTGGAGTCTCTTTCGGCAACTTAGTAGTGCTACTAAAATCAATTATTTGGACTTGTTTAGTTTGGAGATTAATAATAATATTATGGGGTTTAATATCTTTATGAATAATCTGATTTTGGTGTAATTTTTCTAGTGAATTGACTATTTGCAGAGCAATGTGAAGAAATTGATTAATATCTGTAGAAAAACTGTTAACATTAGAAGTACTTTGATTATTGATAAATTGATGTAGAGAGATACCCCCAAAATCTTCCATGACTAATATTAAACGTTGCTCAAATTTTTCCAGAGCAAGTATTTTTACAATGCCTGGAAAATTAAAATTTTTGATCAGCGTGTAAGCATTGCGATATCGAGTCAATTCATTGAAATTAGGATAGGGATGATGTGGCAACTTCAGGATGACTGGTTTTTGGTATGACTTTTCCCTGGCACGATGAATAACAGTGCGATCGCTGGCATATATTTTTTCTACAAGTTCATAGTTAAGTATTTTATGCATCAGCAAACCTTAAATTTTTAATAAAGATTTTATAATATTATACAAAAAAATTATTGTCCTTGGAGGAGTCAGGAGGGAAGAAGCAATTTGACACGGAGACACGGGGATGCGGGGACACCTTATACCAATTTGATAAATATTTGCTACAAATAGCTAGGGTATTTATTCTAATTTAGAATTTAGAATGCAGAATGGATATATTTAATACCATTTTTGATATTTTAAATTACCTTTTTCGTGAAATAGACTTTATCTGAAAGTCTTTTTATGGTGCTTATTATTCGTAACATTATTTTTTCAAAATGGTATTACAAGGGTATGTTTTTTAGAAAAAAAGCAATGTGCGCTGGCATATTTATAGCAATGAGCGCTGGTATATTTACAAATTACAGTAGGGGCCAAATAGCTAAAAGTCTTATATTGTCGGCAATTTATTCCCCCTATTGCCTGTTGCCTGCGCACAGCACTATTATGCTCTTGAGTGTCGGAAAGGTGGGAAGTGTGAGAGGATATATCGGTTCTTTTGTGTATGAACAAAGTACGTTTTTTTGAAGTTTTATACTGAATAATATAGAATCCGGTTATACAGTATATGTATATGTGATGAAAAACTTTGTACCTTCTCACTTTATTCTTTCCCTTTCCTACGGAATGCTACGCAAACAGTATAGCTGCCTTCTGCCCTCTGCCTTCCTTCTGTAGATACGATAAGTATTTAACCGGATTCTATATAAAAGCCTACGCTCACCCCTAATGTTAAAAACTTACCCTTGTAACCTACATTTCCCACACTCGCCACAGGGAAACTAAGACATGGGGACACCCTATCTCCGCGTCACCGTGTCTCCCCCTCTCCGTGTCCTCAAGAACCCCCTACTCCCCCACTCTCTATTTCTTGGGTTAACTCTTCTTTAACTCGTTCCCATTCAGTTCCGACTGCAGAAATAATTTTAAGAGCTTTTTTTAAATCAAAATCTGCTCCAGACTCAACCACAGCACGAGCTATATGCTCTAACTCTTGACACAATTCAGAAAAATTAATTGCTCCTAGTAAAGCACTGCTAGATTTTAGGGTATGAGAAGCTATTTTTAATCCAGCATAATCATGTTTGTCGATCGATTTCCTCATCATATCCATGTGCTTATTACCATCATTAAGATAGTCTTTTATCAAAATAATTAGAGTATCTGGTTCATCATCATAAAGATTGCGGAAATCTTCTAAAGTTTTCGGATTTATCGCTGGTTTTTTCTCATCTTCTGCTTCTAATATATTCTCCGATAAATCTAAATCTTTAGCTGTAACTTCATCAGTTTCTGATACATTCTCTAAATCAATTAAATGTTCGTCAACTGCTGCCAATTCTTGTAAACCTGCTTGAGAAATAAGCTTAATTTCATCATCATTACTGGTAAGCAAATTATTGCTTAGTGCTGGAGCGGGCAATACACTCTTAACTAACGCTGCTTCCTTCAACTGAGAGTTTGACTTGACTTTACCGTTGATAAATTTCTGCCTATAAGCAACCGGTTTTTTAGGAGGATCTCTTTTTACCAATACTGAATTATTTCCAGACAGCGATCTATCTTTTCTTATGGGCAGCTTGCACTTGTTGAGAGCTTCCACTAATCGATCGCGACGAATTGGTTTAGTCACATAATCATCCATACCAGCATTGAGACATTTATCTCGATCGCCCTGCATGGCATTAGCTGTCATGGCAACTATCCAAGGGCGTTTTTCTTCTGGATAGTGTTGGTGAATACGATGAGTAGTCTCTATACCATCCATATTTGGCATCTGCACGTCCATTAAGATTACATCATAGGGTACTCGCTTGAGAGCATCTAAAACTTCTATCCCATTAGCAGCAACATCTGCACGATAACCAATTCTTTCTAGTAAGTGTATTGCTACTTTTTGATTAATTACATTATCTTCTGCCAACAAGATGCGGAGATGAGAGCGTTCGCTACTTCTTTCGCTAAAACTTTGAAAATATTTCAGACCTAAACTGGGAGTTTTTGCATTAGCTGTTGCATCTGCTGTAGTACCAAAAACTTGTAATAAAACATTATAAAATTGAGACTGTTTTACTGGTTTATTCAAAAAACCAGCTAAATTAACTTTTGTTTCTTGAAGCTCTCGGAAAATTTCTGCCTTGCTGATATAAGTAAACATTAACAAGGGCAAAGATAACGAATTATTTTGCGTGGCATTTTTTTCAGCTTCCAACTTCCGAATCTTTCTAGCTAATGTCAGTCCATCCATATCTGAAAGATTCATACCAATAATCCCTATATCAAAATCTCTTCTCTGGTTCAAATAACTCAAAGCTTTTATACCAGAATCAACAATTATAGGTATCATTTCCCATGAATTAACTTGTTGTTTTATTACCTCTTGATTAACAGGATGACTTTCAACAACTAATATTCTTTTACCTTTTAAGAAACTATCAACTCCTTCAGAATAAGGAACTCTAATTGCTTTTGCTTGCATCGTGAAATAAAAGGTTGAACCTCTATGAGCTTTTTCCGGTTTAACAAAATAAGGAGGTGGATAACCCGCTATATTTACTAGAGATTCAGCAGTATTTGATTTAGGCAAATTTACATCAGTTTCTCGGTTATTAATTCTGCCTCCATCGTTAATTTTAGACTTAGTATTTTGCCTATTTTTTTCTTTCAATTTATCTGCTTCTTTCCACTGAGAAACTACCCACATTTTACCGCCCATCATTTCACTTAAACGTTGACTAATGGCTAATCCTAAACCTGTACCACCATATTGTCTACTTATAGAAGCATCTACTTGGGAAAAAGCTTTAAATAAGCGGTCCATTCTGCCAGGAGGAATACCAATGCCTGTATCTTTCACCGCAAACTGAATGTCATAAGTATCTGTAACTTTATTAGGAGTTTCACAGTTAGATATTTCTTCATGATTTATATCTTCTAATCGATTGTTTTGGCTAACTTTTCTAGCTTTTACAGAAACAACTACTTCTCCTTTATCTGTAAATTTCAAAGCATTTCCTAGCAAGTTAACCAAAACTTGACGCAGCCTTGTTACATCTCCCACAATCATTCCTGGCACAGAACAATCAACTAAACAAGCAAGCTCTAAATCTTTATGTGCTGCCCTTGGTGCTAATAATTCTAACGCCTCTTCAACACAGCTTCTAATATCCAAAGGACTTTGTTCTAATTCCAATTTACCAGATTCTATTTTAGTAAAATCAAGAATATCATTAATAATAGTTAAAAGCGCATCTCCACTGGTACGAATAGTCTCCACAAAATCTCGTTGTTCAGTCGTTAATTCCATATCTAATAGCAAACTTGTCATCCCAATTACACCATTCATTGGAGTACGAATTTCATGACTCATCATTGCGAGAAATTCACTCTTGGCACGGTTTGCCACTTCTGCTGCTTGTCTAGCTTGCTCTAAAGCTTGATTTTGAGCTTCTAATTGTTGTTTGTTAGTAACTTCTAACTCTAATATTTTCGCCTGAGCTAATGTTAACCCTACCTGAGCTGCAACATTTTCTAATAAGTCTATTTCATCCTGCGTCCACTGACGCATATAATCACATTGATGTAAATTAATAATACCATTTGGCTGTCCTTGATAAGAAGTGCGAACTGCCAACATCGATCTAACATTTAACCTCCGGTACATCGGTGCAGATGATTTTAATAAAGGATCTGAAAATATATCTGGAGTAGCGATCGCTTTGTCTTCTGATAATAACTTTTCTGTATGAGAATTGTAAGTAACTGCAATATCTAAATCTAAAGTTGATTCATAGCCAGTTTCTAAATATTCAGCAACACAAGGGAGGTGGGGGTAAGGTTGGGAAAGATAATTATGAATTGAACAACGGTTGACTCCGAATACTTGCCCAATTTGAGTAGCAGTAGTCTGAAAAATTTCTTGAGTGTCTAACTTAGAGCGAATTTCTTGAGTAATTTGTTTGAGCAATAAAATGTGCTGATATTTTCTCTGTAAAGCTTCTATAGCATCTTGTCGCAGCAATTCACCACCGATATAAGTCGCCATTAACTTTAAAACTTCTATATCTGTTGAACTCCATTTTTTCTTGGCAATACGACTGGTAAAACTGAGAGTGCCATAAATTCTGCCTGAAACAAAAATTTTCGTGCCAAGATAAGATTCTACACGACGCACAGTATATGCTGGATGATGTCGCCACTGAGAATTTTTAGCAGATCCGATCGCTAGAGGTTCATTGGAGCGCAATACTTCCCTGTCGAATGTCTGCTCGAGGGCAAAAGCATCTCCTTTCGCTATTCCGAATAGAAAATCTTCTGGTAAGTGAGCTGCAATAACCTCATAACGTTCTCCTAAAACTTTTCCTAATAGCCCTATATCCATGCCAAACCGACGGCATCCCATCTCTAATAATGCAACTATTTTGCTTTCAAAAGAGTTATCTGCGTTAGTAGTGACTTCATACAATTCTCTAATTGCTTTCTCATTAGCTTGCAAATTTTCTTGAGTTGCTATCCTCGCAGAAATATCGCTGAGGGTACTTACCATACCAGTAACATTGCCTTTGCGATCGGTTACCAATGTACTCTTCATTTCCACTGAACAATAATTATCATTTTTGGTTAACAACTTTAATTGATAGCAACCTTCCACTAATTTTTGATTACTAGCAACCAACTCTATATTTTCATTTTTTTGAGTATTCTCTGCTGAAGAATTTAATTTTTTTCTATCTCTTGGATGAATGAAATCTAAATAATTTCTACCTAAGCTATTTTCACAAGTAAATCCTGTAATTTTTGTCCAGGTTTCATTTAAGAATATCAAATTACCTGTAGCATCAGTTTTCCAAACTATCTCTTGAATATTATTAATTATTTCGGCGTACTGCTGTACTTGAAATTTTAGTTTAATTTCTGTTTCTTTAGAGTTAGTAATATCTATGAAACTTCCCACCATTCTCACTGGTGTACCCGATTTCCATAATGCTTTTCCTCTATCTAAAACCCATATAAAACTATTATCTTTGCGTTTAATACGATATTCTATTCGGTAAGAGAGAGATTTTTTTGTTAAATGTTCTTGAACTGCTGCACTAACTTTGTCAATATCTTGTGGATGAATTCTATTTAACCATTCATCAATTTTCTGGGAAATTTCATCATCTCTGTAGCCCAACATTTTCTTCCATTGATATGAGTAAAATATTTCATTTGTTTTGATATTCCAATCCCAAATACCATCTTTATTTCCTTCTATTGCTATAACTTTACTTTCTTCTGTTTTGAGGTTATTCTTTTCTAAAATTTCCCGCTCTATAGCAGATTGTTTGAATTTTTTATCAAATTTTTGCAGTTGGATAGATGTTTTTTCTATATAATTATGGAAGTGAATTAATGATTGATATAATGATTTAGGTAAAAGTATTTGTTGAAGTATTTTTGTCGTAGTAATAATATTAGTTGTCTTGCCTGTAGGAGTTTGTACAATTAGAGGCAGCAGATAATAATTTTTTTCCATTAAACCTAAAGCTACTTCTAGACTTGCCTGAGAACGTACTAGTACTGGTAAAGTATTACAAACTGTCTCTGCTTTAGTTTGATTAAAATCTATTTTTAATGCTTGTAGTTGTACTATATCTCTACTACTAATTGTCCCTAAGATTTTAGTCAATTTCTGATTTTGATATGGATTTTCTTTGGTTTCAGTAATCAGAATATAACTAATATTATGGGTAAACATTAGTTGGGTAATTTGCCGAATTGAAAAAGAAGATGAAGCTTTAATAATTTGAGATTCGGGGATTTGTTCTAATTGATTAATTTGGATTAAGTTAGTTGGTAAAGTTAAGGATGAGTCAGAGGTTATTTTTGTTGCATTATTGTGAGCTTCTAACTCTTGTTTTTGGGATACGACCTTAGTACCATTTTTGTTAATAGATGCCTCATTTTGACTGTTGGCTATTAAGTTTAGACTCTTGTTATTTATCTGAGGCCGGTCAAAAATTAAACTACGGGCAGTCACTAGGCCAATAAGCTCTTCTGACTCATCAACAATTGGTAAATGGCTGATTTGATGTTTTTCTAGTATTGCTAAAAGAGCAAAAATATCTGGAATTTCCGATAGTTGGGCTGTTATTATAGATCTAATCATAATTTGAGCAATCGGAAAGCCACTGAGGGAAGCACCGATCGAGACTAGCTGTACTAAATCTCGCTCAGTAAATATACCAATGATTGGCCCTAAAGATTCTAGCTTTGTATCTTGAGATTTGAAGTTATTACTTCGGTCTTGAAATTCTGTAGTGCGATCGCTTTGTGGAGGTGTTTTTACAACATTAGAAGAAGACGATGATTCTACAATTAACACACAACTTGCACCTGTAAGACTCATAGAAGTAATAACATCTTCTACAGGAGTTTCTGGTGTAGCTCTAAAGGGATTATAATTAATGGCCTGACTGATGGAGGGGATAAACATTTTAGATGACTCTGATGATGTTTTAGCAAAAATATAACAATGTAGAATTTTCTACCGAATAATCCAAGTTTGAAGGTTTACTTTTGTCTGACTTACATAACTGTTCTGTCATACTTACCTCTATTTCCGTTTACTTGCCAAAATAATTTTTAACTAATGCTAATTTCTACATTTTGCAGCTATTTATTATCAAAATAACATGGGTCTAAAACCCCGCCTTTTAAGGCACAATATTTTTGGAGCCTTCCTCAAATCCACGTTACAAAAATAACTTCTGACTTCGTTAAAGTCAGGGACTTTAAAGCTCTATTAACAACTTGCAAACTTCCAAAGTAATACTTCAGAGATTAATCATAGAGGTCTAAAGCCTAATTTATCTAGGATAATTTTTGTAAAACTCAAAACCCAATAAATTACAATACAGAAATGATGAATTTATCTAAATTTTTCACTAGTGAGTTTTGACTTATTTCTGTAAAATATCTACCGTACACCCTGTAATCAACTTCTATTTTGGACAAATTATCAACTATAGTACTTATAAGTAAGCTTGCTCTTTATAGCTTAAATTAATTATGCTGAAGATTAATGCTGATAAAATATATAGAAGTTTAACACTTTTATAATTAAATAATTATATCATTTAATTTGTATTTTGTCAATCTATAATTCTCAAAGCATTACCGAAAAATTGCGGTTGAAAGCCTCATATTTTAAGAGTATAAAAAGGAAAATTTTCCCTTGAGTTAATCCTCTTAAATTTTAAAGGAGAGGTAATTCTAAATTCTAAATTCTAAATTCTAAATTCTAAATTCTTGAAAGTTCTAAGGAACTTAAAAACAAAGTAAATAGACAAATAATTGTAATTAGTTGAAACTACAGGAGCAAATATACTGTGACCTTTGAAGAGTTGATTGAGAAAGGAGGCCCTGCGATGTGGCCCCTGTTAGTTTTATCAATTCTGTCCCTTAGTACCATAATAGACCGCTTATGGTTCTGGACAAATCTATTAATCAAGGAAAAACAAACTGTTAACCGAGTATTAGAAGCCGCACGTCGTGACTGGAGTATAGCGACAGAAATGGCTAGACG
>NZ_CEZPJD010000045.1:0-3535 GCF_983059655.1 Okeania sp. | reverse complement strand
GGAGTGACAGTTGGTATTGGTGAAGCTTTAATTAGTACTGCTGCTGGTTTGGTAGTAGCGATTATTAGTTTAGTATTTTATCGATTATTTCAAAGTTTGTTATTTAATCAAATGAAGGTGTTTCGGAAATCTGGTAATGAATTAGAATTACTCTACCGACAATATTGGCAACAGACATCTTTAAATAATTTAAATAAATACAATTCACCAGGTAATAACACTTATTTTTCTCCTACATGGAATCAGAATTCTCAGAATATTCCAGATTCTTTAGAACAGAATACAAAACCAACAGATTCTTCAGCAGAAAAGGATAAGGATATTGATACAACTGCAGATGAGCCAGATAATAATTAGATGTCTCCAGGGAGTAGGGGAGTAGGGGAGTAAGGGAACTCGTGCCATTAAATTGTTAAGAGGTTGTTGGTAAAGAATTATATTGATTAAAATTTTTGATACTTGCTTTTGAAATTTTAGTAATAGACATCTCCAAAAATAAAAAATAAAATCAATTATCTTACATAAATTATCAATTACTCACCCTCCTGTGAAGAGTTCCCTATTCCCTGTTCCCTCTTTATCTAGATATGTCTATTAGATATCTGGTAAAAATCAAAAATAAAATCAATTCTCACACAAAAATTATCAATTTTTTCTCCCTACTGCCTACTGCCTACTCCCTACTCCCTCTTTTCTAGAGATATCTATTGATAACTGATAACTGAAGCGACTTTTATCCAAACAAAAAAACAATGAAACTTAATCAAGAATTTGCTACTGAAGAAGTTAGAATTGAGTTAATACCTCTAATTGATGTAATATTCTGCATTCTAACTTTCTTCCTTTTAGCCGCTTTACAACTCACTCGTCAACAGGCAATTAATGTTGACTTACCAAAAGCTAGCACGGGTAAACCTCAATCACAAGATATGTTACTTGTAAGTGTGAATGAGGTAGGAAAAACTTTTATTGAACAACAAGCTGTGAACGCAGTTGAACTCGAAAAATTTGTGCGGAGATATCATCAAGTTAATCCTCGTGGAGTAGTGGTATTATATGCTCCTAAAGAAGCAAGATATAATGATGTTGTGCAAGTTCTAGATTTATTGCGAGAAGTAGGAGGCGATCGCGTGGCTCTAGCAACTTTACCAGGAGCACCTCAAACCGGTCCTGGTGCTACTAACAATAATAATACTGAAGAGTCAGTAACCCCCTCTGAGTCTGAGTCCAAACAACAACCAACTCCAGCGAGGATAGTTAACCCCAGTCAATTTCAGTTACCTCCTGCTCCAGAGTCATCTACAGATTGAGTATTTTCATTTGATACAAATATCTGTTTCTTGTTGCCTAAAAAGACTTTTTTTTTAATATTACTTCAGTAGAATTAGTATAAGTATTAATGGTAATTGCCACTACTATATTAGAAAACTCCACTAATATTTAGCTCGTGTAGATTGGGTCTAGTTGTATTTTATTTTTAAACCTAACCTAAGAGCTATAACATAAGAAGTAAAAAAAGAATAAAAAATTTTGATAGTTCAAATACAGTAGTGGCAAATGCAAAAATGATACTGAAAAATGAATGGTAAAAAAAGTAAATTGGTTAGTTGAAAAAAATATTATCGATCGCGAAGAGCAATTTTTAGCAGAATTAAGTAAGCAAGGATATATTTACAAACGAACAACATATCTTAATTTCCGACCAGGAGAAGCAAATAAATATTTTCCCAATGATGAATGTGTTATTTTCAAAGGTACCCTTAACCTGGGTCGAGATGTCTTAAGAAGTGCTTGGACTCCCGGAGCATATATGAATGAAAAAAATCTTCGCTGTTCAACTTACTATGCTTACTTTGGTAACTATTTACTTAATAATAAATACTTTATTCTGCCTTTAGCAGAGTTAATTAGAAGACAAATAGAAATTCTAGAATACTTTAAGTCTAGTGGTGAAATTTTTATCCGACCCAATAGCAATATGAAGTCATTTCGTGCTGGAGTATTTAACCTAAAAATTTTAAATACAATGATGACTTTAGGACAAGAATTAAGAACAGATGAAACAACTTTAGTGCTAGTTGCTGCTAAACGTTTAATTGCAAAAGAATGGAGATTTTTTGTTTACAAAAATGAGATTATTACTGGTTCACTTTATCTAGTAGGAGAGGAAAGAATCAATGAAAGAGTCAAAAGCAGTTATTTAGAAAACTATTTGAATAAAGTGCTGAATCAAGTTAATTGGTATCCAGAATTGCTTTATACCATAGATATTTGTGAATCAGAAAGAGATCTTTACATACTAGAATTTGGTTCTTTTAGTTGTGCTGGAGAATATGATTGTGACTTAAGTTTAATAGTAGAAGCTGGTGCAAAAGCTGCTTGGGAAGATTATCAGTATGCCTACGATATTTAGATAAGACAAACTTTAAAGAAGTAATTAGGGTTTGCTGAATAAAGTTTTTTAGTAAGGGCAGGAGCCAGAATTTCCTTCGGAATGCTCCGTAAACAGGAGGAAATAGAAAAACGATAGCTCTAACTTTTTTGAGTTGAGCGATCGCTTTTCAAGTAAATATATCAATTTTTAGCTTTTAAAAGGAGGTGTTTGAATCTTGAGGTTATCAAAACTCATATTTAAGAATTCCCCTTTTGCTGGTGTATCTATCAAAAATCCAATATTAGCTCCCAAGTTAGGATCGTTCTCAGCAAAAGTATACTTAAATGACCACTCCTTAGTTTCTGCCCATTTAACACGAGGCTTTGAACTAGATGCTTCAATAGCAGTAGTAAGTAATGTACCAGGATTATCTTTACTTCCTCCAACAGTCAGACCAATATAATCAGCATGAGCAAGATCCGCTGATACTCCATTCTGATCTTTTGGTCCATCGAAGTTACAGACATCAATAGTTACAACATAGTCGCCGGGAACTAGAGGAAAATCAAAATTAACAAAGGCTTTTCCTCCGTATTCAGGGAAACTATTAGCCATTCCTAGAGTTACTTTACCAGCAGTAGCTTTGCAACCTTCAGCCCCATCAGGGAAGAAGTGCTTATCTGAACCTAAAGTCCAATCACCATCATCTTCTACATCATTTTCGATTACAATTATACTTTCTTGAGCAGCTACAGTAGCTGGATTAATCCCTAAACAGGTGAATGCCAGTAGTACTGAAATTACCCATGCCAGTATTGATTTCATGTTAGTATTCTCCAATCTTAAATTAGTGGTTTCAGCTTATGTGATATTTACACTATTCTTGGCTGGATGGCCTGTACTTTTGCCAAGTATATCCATGATTATTATCCTTTTGTTAAAAGCTAATTATAGGAATTTAATAATTTTTTTATAAATATAAATTAGATAAACAGGACTTACGCCAAATTCCTAAAATACAGTAGATAAAAAGTATAGAAATATGGTAGTATTAGTCTTTTAAGGCAACAAAAATGCGTAATATAATTTTCTTCCTCCGGGGGAACATTAGACCTCTCCGGAAAAGAGGGAGTAGGGAGTAGGGAGTAGGGAGTAGGGGGA
>NZ_CEZPJD010000044.1:0-21201 GCF_983059655.1 Okeania sp. | reverse complement strand
GCTATTGGACACCTCCTGAAATTTGTAAATATGCCAGCGCACATTGCTATATATGGTGAGTCAAAACCGATATTTAAAGGAAAAAGAATAGCCAGAAGATTGTATAAAACAGGAGATAATAAGTTATTAAATTCTGATGTGAATGAGTATTTAATATTATGGGAAAAGTAATTACTAATCTTTTTGACCAAAGAATAAAGGTTTTCCTATTTAACGCTGTAGTGGTTGAACTGCTATGATCAACTAAGCTTTCAGACCTTTGAGTAAGTTTGAATAAGTTTAGTTGAGCAGTTAATATAGCATTTATTTTTTTAATGAACTGTTAGGTAATAAATTCTTTATCGAAAAAAATTTTGAATATTCGAGAAATAATTAAGCAACTCTAGCTCTGTTTTCTTATTTATAGCAGTGCTTGCTCGTATATTTACAAATTGCAGTAACTGCCTAATATCTAAAAAATTTTAAGTAAGGCAAGCTAGAAAAAAGATGTTGCATTTGTCATCAAAAAAAAACTCAAGGCAATGAACATAAACTTTTGAGCTAATTTACAACTTGATACATAGTGCCCAGAATTTACCATGTTCTATTTCTTAAATTCGGTTGAATACTTATTACATAAGTAGGGCTTGCTGAAAAAGTCTTTTTGCTCTTCGTAGTAGTCAGTAGTCAGTAGTCAATAGTCAGGAGAAATGGTGGATTACAGAATATGTAACTGGAATAATTGTCCCCCAATTTTTCCGTCGTTGCCTCCCAAAATACTAGCATGCATGAGCTTTTTCCACCGAAAAGCTGGCACTTTTGGAGACAAAAAAATGCTACAACCAATATCAGTCAATGCTTTTGCTTACGCAAAGCTGTTGCTAAGGTATTTATTCAGCAA
Organism: Okeania sp.; assembly: GCF_983059655.1. Classification (NCBI taxonomy): domain Bacteria; kingdom Bacillati; phylum Cyanobacteriota; class Cyanophyceae; order Oscillatoriales; family Microcoleaceae; genus Okeania; species Okeania sp. The sequence continues at coordinate 20,321 of NZ_CEZPJD010000044.1, read as the reverse complement.
ACCCTAAGTAGGTAGGCATGAAAAAAACTAAGTTTGTAACAAAAAGTTAAAGTAGCTCTGAGACTTCTGCCCTCTGCCTCCTGCCTTCATCTAAGCTACAAATTTTAACGCCTACATACTTAGTTGGGAGTTAAGTGAGATTGAATATTGAAGTAATTGTAGAATTATAAAGATATACAGCACTTTTCGATGTAATGAGGTACACCTTAAAATGAGGCAGAAGTTCAGAAGTAAAAAACTAAGAAGATTGGACTTATACCTCATAGCAAAAGAAACCACTGTATTATGCGACCTAATTCTGTATTATATTATCAGCTTTTGATTCCCTCTATTACCTGTTGCCTGTGCGTTTACGCAAGCATTCTGGACCGAAAGCTCTATAAATATATTTTATTTTCTGCAAAATTAAATACTAAGTCTTTATTACCTTTTGCTTCTTCTACTTCTCTTTTCTATCTTCTACTGGTGATTTTTGTAATAAATCTATTTTTAAACGGTTAGCTGAATCGGGATATTAATTATATTATTCTGTTCGTATAGAGTTTTTATTAATTAATTAAGCCAATCAACTAAACTTCAACATAAAGCCATAAACATAAAAAGAAGAAATGCTATTTTACTTGTGTATTCATTGCAATAAATAACATTTAAATCTAAACTTGAAAGAATTTTACCAGTTTTTACATCAGGGATGACATCAAAATTTAATAAAAATTAGTCAAAATTATCAGTAAAAAAACAGAAGATAATAATCGACTTTCTCAGTACAATGAAATGAAATTGATAGTTATTTGATTTTACCTGGGAAATAGCTACAAAGATTTTGAGAAATTCTGATGAATTTCTCATCAATTTACAGTATTTTTGAGGATGGGTGAAGTACAGTTTAATACTAATCTCTCATATATTACCTATTTCTTAAACTCGTAAAACTTTGTACCTCATTAACTCCAAAACTGCTGTAAGTGAAATTATGGATATTAAAACTCTTCCATAGCGTTTTCATTTGAGATGTCAAACAAGAGTTGATTATCTACCAAATAGAATTTGCTGAATAAAGTCTTTTAGTTAGGAGACAGGAGAAATTGGAATGAGCCAGGAGGTAGGAGTAAGAATTGTAAGAATGATTTTTCTGTCCAACGATGAATCTAAAATACGCTCCTTTTTGAGCATGAAGAGCTGAAAACCAGGCACTTTTTCTGACTCCAAAAAGGCTAAAGTGTTTATTTGTCAATGCTTTTAGATTAGATCGGCAAGCCCTAAGTACTAGACAGTGCAAAGTTTTTGAAATAACTATTGCTAGCTAAGGCTTTCAGCCATTTAAAGGTTAGAAACTCTTTATTGAGAGCTGTAAGTACTGTAAGGCTTTTACAGTCATACCTTCAGCCTTAAACGTAAATTGTTCTTGGGAAGAACTTTGTACTCTTCAGCTAAGTAGGTTGCCGTTAAAATTTGTCACTATGTAACAAAATGCAAATTAGACTCAAATCAACTGTAGGTTAGAACTGGGAGTTAATTTGCAAAACTTAATATAGTCAAGCTTTTTTGTACTCACCTACTTAGTGGTAAAAAGTCCGGCAAACCTTCTTACCGAAAAATTGTGGCCTAAAGCCTCCCCTTTTGAGGGGATAAGAAGCGGTCGATCTTCAAAGCTTCCCTTAGAGTGGGATGGCGTTTTGCTCCGCAACATGTAAAGCGGAGTGGCTCTGTCAAGAGCAGGTCTTCTCGCCATATAAATAAGACCAAGAGAGCAGTCCTTCTTTAGAGCTTCTCGTAAGGTGGGATGGTGAGGAAACCTGCGCCATATCTATGAGACTAGGAGAAAGAGAATATTCCTGACTCAAGCCTTCTTATTGCAAGAGGTACTGAAGTCCGAAGCTACAACCTTATGGGGTTAACTGTTAACTGATAACTGTTAACTGATAACTGAAATAAAAGCAACCATGTTTTTGAAGCAACTCAAATGAAATTACTATAACATTTAGAAAACTCAAGAATACAGAACTCAGGACTGCATAGATGGAGTATTTAACAATGACTATAACAACAAAACCAACTACAGCTAGATTTTTTAAACATTTAATCCGTTTAATACCTAAACAATTTAGTGGTAAGGTAGAACTTCAAAATACGGATGGACAATTATGGCAATTATATTTTTATAGGGGTTGTATAATTTGGGCGACAGGTGGTAGTAACTCCTGGCGAAGATGGCGCAGAAATTTCACTAAATGTTGCCCCCACATTTCCTTGGGAACTCTTAGTTTATATACATACAATGTTTGTGAAAGCTGGCAATATTACATACTTAATAATCTACTTAAACAAGAAAAAATATCACTTTCACAAGCTATATATGTAATTAAAAATACCTTGATAGAAGTATTGTTTGATTTAATTCAGCAAGATCATTTAGATACTTTAAAAATTACCTCTCTCACTTGTCATCTACAAGCGGAAATGAAACAACCAATTTTTCGTTTGAGTATCTATGAAGCTTTTGAAAAAGTTAAACCAATATGGCAAGCTTGGTGCGAGGCAAATTTACACAAGTATTCTCCCAACTTAGCTCCTGTACTGAATAAACCCGAACTATTACAACAATATACATCAGCTTTGACATACCAGAAATTGCAGATTTTAATTAGTAAAAAACTAACACTGCGAGATTTAGCTTTTTACTTAGATCGGGATTTATTAAAATTAACTAAAATATTTATGAATTATGTGAATCAAGAAATAATTCAATTAACTGATGTACCCGATATACCTGCATTATCTGTAGTGAAAGTTGATGCACTAAACAGGCAAGAAAAAGAGATTCAAACAAAAAAATCACAACTGCCAGAAACTACTATCAAGAGCCAGGAAAAATTAGTAGTTTGTATTGATGACTGCTCCATAGTTAATCAAGTTATGGAAAAAATCATAACAAAAAAAGGCTATCAATTTATAGGCATTCAAAAGTCTTCATTGGCTGTGTCTACTCTCATAAAAATAAAACCAGATTTAATATTTTTAGACATAGAAATGCCTATTGCTAATGGCTATGAAATTTGCAGCCAACTTCGTAGAATACGTCATTTAAAAAATACTCCTATAGTAATTCTCACTGGAAGAGGTGGTGTCGTAGATCGAGTTCGCGCTCAGTTTGTAGGGTGTTCTGAATTTATAAATAAACCAGTAAACTTAGAAAAAATTGATGCAATTATTCATAAATACCTGTATTTAGCAAACACACAAACAGAAATTTCAGTCGTAGGGTCTTTAGTTCCTGCTAATTGCTAGAAAATGTCCTAATAAATATAGAGAACCACATAAAACGATCGGATTTTCACTTTCAGTCACAGCCTCTTCCATCGCGGTTGTTAAATTGGGGTAAGCTTGACAAGATGCTAACTTTGTGCAAATATCGTTAGCTATAGTAGTAAGCTGGCCCGTATCAGCTGAACTATGGTCTGGGACAGGAACTAGGTACAAGCGATCGCCTGGTCTAATCAGGGCACGAAAAATTTCTGAATGTTCCTTAGTTGAAAGCATACCCATAACCCAACTAACAGATGGGTAACTCAGTGTCATGACATATCTCCCCAATACCTGGGCAGCAGCAGTATTATGAGCACCATCAATCAATAATTTACGGTCTTGCCATTTTATCCATTGCAAACGCCCGGGCCATTTAGTATTAGCCATCCCCTCTTGAATTGCTGCGGGAAAAATCTGCCAACCCTGTTTTTCTAGGATGTGAATTGTCGCAATAGCGATCGCTGAATTGATTAACTGTACATCTCCAAGTAATGGGAGTGGATATTCAAGACCTTGATAATTAGCCATTGGCAAAGAATCTTTTCCTCTACTCCCATCTAATAATTTAGCAGGTGTTACCCAAACCACGGGACACTCTAAGTCATTAACCCGCTTTTGTACTACTTTTTCAGCTTCTGGTGGTAATTTTCCAATTATTGCAGGACATTGTGGTTTAAGAATACCTGCTTTTTCACCAGCAATATCAGCCAAAGTTGGACCTAACCTTTGCCAATGTTCCCAACTAATTGAAGTAATAACAGTTACCATTGGTTGCTGACAAACATTTGTGGCATCTAGTCTTCCTCCTAACCCTACTTCTACAACTGCTACATCTACTTCTTGTTGGGCAAAATACAACCAAGCTGCTGCAGTAATAACTTCAAACTGAGTAGGTGAAACTTTTTCTGGATTAATTGCCGCTTCTACTTCTTTTAATAACTCTTCTAGTTGAGTAAGAGAGATTTGTTGTTCGTTAAGGCAAATACGTTCTGTCCAGTCTACTAGATGGGGTGAAGTGTAACGTCCAACTTTATATCCTGCTGCTGTGAGGATCGAAGATAGGTAAGCACACACAGAGCCTTTACCATTTGTCCCAGCGACATGAATAATGGGTACTTGTTGATGGGGGTTTCCTAAGTTATCTAAAAGTTGGTAGATGCGTTCCAGACCAAGCTCAACGCCAAAATGTTCAAAGCGTTTCAGGAAAGAGTCTATTGAGTTCACAGTTTTAATTTTTGGTTGTTCGGGACTTATGTTTTTTTACAGCAGTTTTCGAGTCTTGGAGGTACAAAGTTTTATTGCTCTAGGGAACAGGGAAAAGGAAATATAAGAAGAGTTTTACAACTATACCTCATGCTTCCTCAAAATTGCTGTAGGCTATAAATACTATATACTGTGGCACTATAGTTTTAGTTTAATATATGTAATGTTTTGGCATAATTTATTTAATATAAACCTACAATAATTAGGGCATATAATACACAGCAAAAAATATATCTTTTGTAGGGATATTCCATAGAATACTTCTTAAGTAGTCTACTAACATAAAAGCTGATGTAATTTCAGATGAAACACATTTTGACATTTTTATAGTCATTTTAGTTTAGGTTGAGACGACAATTTATTGCTGTGAAACGGTTTCATCTGAAAAAGTGTCTCATTTTTATTTAAAACAACTATACGACTCTATTTAGGGTTTGCTTATGGAAGTCTTTTTGCGCTCGGCAGGGAGTAGGGAGTAGGGAGTAGGGAGTAGCTAAGAGTCAAGAGTTGGGGGGAGTTGTAGAGGAGGTAGGAGGAAAAATTATCCTTTGCCAACTCTGCCCCACTATACGCCAAAATACTCACTTTTTGAGCCTTATAAGGCGAAAATCAAGTACTTTTTCACGTTCTAAAAAGGCTAAAACCAATATCAGTAAAAACTTTGATATTTAATCAGCAAACCCTATTGAGATAATCATATTGACTTATATTTGTACTTTATTGTTTGTGTGAACCCAAGAGTGAATATCTAGAGAAAATTTAAGTTTTTTCAGACTTTTAAGTTTTCCTTACTATTTTCTCTTTCCTCTTACCGAAAAATTGTGGTTTAAAGTCTCCCCTTTTAACCCACATTCCGCATTCAAAATGCAGTACACGAATAGAATAAGAAAGGTAAAGGGATTAATTAGGGTTTGCTGATTAAATAGCAAAGTATTGACTGATATTGGTTTGAGGCAAATTATGTCTGAAAAAAGTATGAGCTTTTCACAAGTAATGTTTAAAAAAGTGAGGATTTTTGGGAAGTAAAAGCCGAAAAATCACTGTTACCATTGTTTTGGCTACTGACTCTGTAATTACTATTGCTTCTACGTCCTAACTACTCCCTACTCCCTACAAAGAGCAAAAAGACTAGTGAAGCGCAAACCCTAATTAAATATTAATACTGATGTCAAAAAAAAACAAAAAAATTAAGTAAAAATATGGAGATATGCCAAGAAAAAGGTATGAGAGTTTTTTTTATGTAAAAATTACTCCGAAAGTTGAGAAGAAATAAAAAAAGAAAAATGTCAGTATAGCAATGTGCGCTGGCTTGCTTTACAAATTTCAGGAACTGTCCAATAACTAAAAGTTTTATATAATAAGCTTTTTATCCCCCCTACTGCCTATTGCCTACTGCCTATTGCCTGCGCACAGCGCTATAAATACAAAGAGCAACAGTCAGTACAACAAGGCTTTAGCTTCCTTCAAGACCTGATGTTTTTAACTGATAGAATATTTCTTAAAATCCCCAAAACGAATTGAAGCTTTGGGATTAATTATGGGTTTATGTTTATTAGTTTATACCTTGAGACAATGATAACTTCAGTAAACCTTAAAAATGATAAAAACAGGGGGCAAAAATCAGTTAGGTCGCCTGACAGATAGACCGACTCTAAGATGGATATTTCAATACTTTCAATCTATTCACGTTTTCTATTCTCAGAGGGTGAAACAGATATCTAATTTAACTAATGAACGATTATATTTTTCCAGTTATTTTTTAATCAAATAACCTTGAAGTTAATGAGGTTTTGATCCGACTCAAGCCTATTTGTTTTTGGGTAGGAAAAGTTTTTTTATCCATCACCCAAGCTGTTTTTTATTTTAACTTATATAAGCTATAACTTTTATATAGCAATACTATTTTATTTGTGTATAAAAATCTTACTGCTTTTAGGTAAAAGGCAACAGGCAACAGGAGAGAGTTTCAGTTTTTTTATCTACATTTTTGATTTTTCACAAACTATTTAGGATTGCTATAGCTACTTTTTTTGCTTTAATTCCCAAAAATGCTCATCATATAGCAATATGATTTGAGTTGTGAGATATTGGAAATTTTTAGGGAACAGGGAACAGGGAACAGGGAACAGGGAAGAGAAAAAAAACGTATCATATGAATATAATAATTGCTATATTCTACACTTTTAAGGAACACCTCAATTCTCACAACTTATTCCTGATTGCTATAGTAGTTTGTACATTTCTGTGAAACAAAATATCAAGTAAATGCCAAAAATAACTACTTTTTAGCACTAACAAAAAACAATCTTATTTGCCAAACAAATCTAACTAATAGAGAGACTTTACCCATTCCCATTCTCTTTGTAACCCCTCTTTTAAAGAAACTTGAGGTTGATAACTCAAAATTTTCTGTGCCTTAGAAACATCAGCACTGGTGTGACGAGCATCTCCCCTGGCTTTTTCCACAAAATTTTTCTTAATAGGACGTCCGACTATTTCCTCCATCATATTAATAACTTCTGCTAATACAACCCGACTACCCCCGCCAATATTAAATACTTCACCCACTGCTTCTGGTACTTTACCTGCTAATAAGTTAGCTGCCACTGCATCACTAACAAAAGTAAAATCCCTAGTTTGCTGACCATCTCCATAAATAGAAATTGCTTCATCTTGCAAAATCCATTTAAAGAATTTATGAAAGGCCATATCAGGTCGTTGCCGGGGACCGTATACTGTAAAGTAGCGTAAATATACACAGGGTACGCCAAAATTCTGATGATATAACTTACCTAATCGTTCTGCGGCTAACTTAGTAATTCCATAAGGAGAGACTGGTTGAGGACAAATAGTCTCAGGAGTGGGAAAAGTTTCAGCATTACCATATACAGAAGAAGTAGAAGCATAAACCAATCTTTTCAAATTAGGAGCATCTTTAGCCGCTTCTAAAATTATTTGAGTAGCATTAATATTACGTTCTGTATAAGCACGAAAACCTTCACCCCAACTAGCACGAACACCTGCTTGGGCCGCTTGATGATAAACTATATCTACATCTGCTAATAATTCTGACCAATTTAAAGATTGAATATCATTTTCTATTAGTTGGAAAGCGGAATTGTCTTTAAATTGAGAAATATTCTGACGTTTCAAAACAGGGTCATAGTAATCATTAAATTGATCGATGCCTATTACTTTTTCTCCTTGATTTAAAAGAGTTTCCGCTAAATGAGACCCAATAAACCCACCTACTCCTGTTACAATAATGTTACTCATTTTTTCCTATATTCAAGTGGCTATTTTTTACTGAAAGCGCGAGTCATTTTATCCTGATGTTGAAAAAAATTAACTCTCTTCTGTTATGCTCCGTTCCATTTTATCTAAAATTTTAGTAAACTGAATCCAAACAACTACTCCAGTTGCGACAGTTAAAGGCAAACAAATAGAATAAGCAACCAAGTTAGTAAATCCAAATAACTGTAAACTTGAGGATAAAAATATTAATGCACCACTAGCAATACCTATGTATGGAAGTTGTAATGTTAATCCTCTAATACTAACTATATTACAAGTAGAAGGATGAGCTGACCAATCTTGAACCAGTTGCTTAATTAATTTGGCAAATACTATTCCTGAAGATAAACTCATGAATAAACCAACTGCGATTAAAAAATAGGGAGGTTGAGGGAGATTATACACAAAAAAATACTTCCTTAAATTAATACTTTTTATTTTCTCAAGTAGGTTGGTTAAATTAAGCTTTTTTCGCGCTCCGCATAGCTTATGTTTTTTATGTTGTAATAATGCGTAGAATTTAATAGTAAAGCTTTATTAAAGGAAGAACAAAACTTGGATTAACCAGGTTATTTTGGGTCTCATTCCTCAACCCAACCTACAAACATTATGCTTAAGTAATGCTAAGTCGATTTTACCGAATAATGAATAATTAAATAATCCTGGTTTAAAGCCTACCCCTTTTAATACCATTGTGAAAAAAGAATGTTACGAATAGTTTGGTCAACAAAAATGGTTAAAGTCAGATGTATATTTAGCACTTGGAGAATTATTTCAGGGTCAAAAATGATAATAACAGCTCAATCTAGCTGACTACTTACTATTGACTACTAGAAACAGTTCCAGTATTTGTCGCAAACATTTATCACGCTTGGTATAAGGGAAAAAAAAGACAATATTCCTGATATTTAATCCTCTAGGTTTTAACCACAGGTAATTATCAATTATCCATTAATGAAAAGACTTCTTACAGAAGTCAGGGAATAGGGATATAAAACTGTTGATTTCATACCTTTAATTTGTTTAATTAAAACTTTTGCAAAAAGTATACAGAAGAATTCATCCAAGAAAAAATGTTTTATTTTTAGTCATAAATTCACTTTGCCAAAATTAACCAATTAATTTTTATAGCACTACAGATTTAGGTGTTTGAAACTACTAAATCTTGTTTGCGTTTGCGTAGCATCCCGTAGGAAAGCATTTCTGTAGGAAAAAGTTAGTCTAGAGATTACTTTTGAATTTTGACTTCTAACTTGCGCGTAGCGCTATACCTGTAATTTAGTAATATCAAGACATCAATTAATTCATTTATTCTCTTTTTGAGCAATAATAATTCAAGTATCAGAGTCATTGAATTACAAATTTACAGAATATTTTAGGGAAAGATTATGACTACTTATTCCTGCATTTTCCTGATGATTTATCTGCAAAATAAACTCTTCAATTCTGACCCTTGACTCCTGACTCCTGACTCCTTATTTGAGAATTTGTCATTGCCATTACAGAAGGTAAAATTGCAGTAGCTCTCTGTGTAGAAAATTCAGCTAGAGCGCCTAGAGCAATATTAAACAAACGACTTGGTTGAAAATCATCTTGAATTAGACCCCACAAACGACTAACTTCTTCAGTGTGAATTCGGTCGTCTTCTACCATTGCTAATATCAATTTTTTTCGGAGAAACTCACCCTCTTCACTCAGAAGATATTGTAAACCTAATTGAGCAGTAGGTAGTATATCAAAATTTTGGTCTGTCTGAGCTATGCCAATCAAATTTTCTAACCTTTGCCACTGAAACTTTCCATCTTTAAACAATACCTCAATTAACCTACGACGTAATGCTGGGGACTCACCTTTTAATAACCTTCTTGCCACATAAGGATAAGCAATATCAACTATTCTGAAATTTGGATTTAGGGAAAGAGCTAAACCTTCCTCAGTTACCAAAGAACGAATAATTAAGGCAAACTTAGCCGGAACTCGGAATGGATATTCAAACATCAACTCCGAGAACTTATCTGTAATTGTCTTAAAGTTAAAATCCTTAACTTTCTCACCCATAATATTTCCCAGCACTATTTCTAAAGCTGGTACAATTGGCTGAATATCCACATCCGGTGCCAAAAATCCAAGTTTGACAAAATCTTTAGCCAACTCTTGATAATCCTTATTAATCAGATGAATAACTGAATCAACTAAATTTTCTTTAGTATCTTGCTCCAATTGATCCATCATGCCAAAGTCAATGTAGGCCATCCGACCATCTTTTAAGGCAAATAAGTTACCGGGATGAGGATCTGCATGAAAAAAGCCAAACTCTAGTAACTGACGTAGACCGCTAGTAACACCTACAGTAATCAGAGTATCAGTATCAAGACCTGCTGCTTTAATTTGTTCGGTATCTAATAATTTCAGACCATCAATCCATTCCAAGGTCAAAACATGGATGGTAGTATAACGCCAATATATTGATGGTACTTTCACACTTGGGTCATCGGCAAAATAAGTAGCAAATCTTTCTGCATTTCGCCCTTCATTGATATAGTCAATCTCTTCAAATAGCTTTGTGCCAAATTCATCTACAATCAGAGATAAATCGTGGCCAAGATTGAGAGGTAACCAGGGAGCTAACCAACTTGCTGCCCACCGCATTAAGAATAAATCGAGAGTAATAATAGGCAATAAGTTTGGTCGTTGAACTTTTACCGCTACTATTTCTCCACTCCGAAGACGTGCCTGATAAACTTGACCCAGACTAGCTGCAGCAACTGGTCTGGGAGAAATTTCGCTATATATGTTGTTGATGTTTTGACCTAGCTCTGTTTCTATAATTGAGATGGCTTTCTGATTATCAAAAGGTGGTAACTGGTCTTGTAGTTTTGTTAGTTCTTCTAAAAAGTCTTTACGAATTAAATCTGGTCTTGTTGATAATGCCTGGCCTACTTTAATAAATGTTGGTCCTAAACGAGTTAGGATTTTTCGCAGTTGGGTAGCTCGTTCGGGAGTATCTTCAACTTTGTCATATTGCCATTTATCCCATAAAACTCCTAGTAGAAAACTAGCAAAAGACAAGATTATAACGAGAAATCTCCAAATTACTAACCAGGGGCGGTAACGGTAATACTTAGCGATCGCTTCTGGGTCGTACCTTCTTGTTGAATTAAAGTGATTGTCATCCACTTTTAATATTTTCCTCTTAAATTTTATATTTTTTATTTATTGAGTTGAGTTAAAGAATTGGTCAGTACTCAGCACTCAGCTTTGTTCATTTTTTTTAATATCCGAGAAGGGGATACGCCACTTCTCCTAAACTATCGCTTGTGGTTGTCGGGAATTTTAAACAAAGCTGCTAAAAGCTGATAGCTAGTTATACATGACTTAGGTCTGTTTGGCTTTTCTCTAGCAAATCGCTATATATAGTGTGGCACTATAGTTTTTGTTCACTATATATAGAGTTTTTGCCTAAGTCATTTGAAAAAAGGAGGTGGTATTTCACCTTGGCTTTTCTCTAGCAAATCACTATATATAGTGTGGCACTATAGTTTTTGTTCACTATATATAGGATTTTTGCCTAAGTCATTTGAAAAAAGGAGGTGGTATTTCACCTTGGCTTTTCTCTAGCAAATCACTATATATAGTGTGGCACTATAGTTTTTTTTGACTATATATAGAGTTTTTGTGTAAGTCATCTGAAAAAAGGAGCTGGTATTTTACCTTGGCTTTTCTCTAGCAAATCACTATATATAGTGTGGCACTATAGTTTTTTTTGACTATATATAGAGTTTTTGTGTAAGTCATCTGAAAAAAGGAGCTGGTATTTTACCGAAAAATCGTGGGTATGCGCCTCCCCTTTTAAGGGGATAAAAAGCGGTCGAGGGATGGCGAGGTCCCCTCGCCATATCCAATCGACCAAGACAGCGGTCGATCTTCGGAGCTTCCCGTAGGGTGAGATGGCGAGGAAACCTGCGCCATATCTATGAGACCAAGAGAAAAAATAATTCCGTACTTCAAGCCTCTTGCTTGACCTTTGTCATGCTCCGCAAACAGCCTTAGGTACTGATAACTGATAACTGATAACTGAAATAACCTTGGCTTTTCTCTAGCAAATCGCTATATATGGTGTGGCACTATAGTTTTTGTTCACTATATATAGGACTTTTGCCTAAGTCATTTGAAAAGAGGAGCTGGTATTTCACAACAAAAATAAGTCAAGGATATTAGCAGTTTCTAAGTAACGGGCAATTGTTACTTTTCTGTATTTAGCTATATTTCTCAATCTGAAATTTTTCTTTCATCCTTAATTGTCGTGTATTACCTCCTTTTTCTACTTAATCAATGGCAGATTTTGAGTGATTCAAAAGGTATAAAAAAAATTTATCCCTGCTGTCTTAAATTAAATTATTTTTCTTTTTATTAAGTATAGTATACAAAACTACAAATTTAAAAAATAAATTTTAAAGAAATATTAAAGTCAAAACTATCAAAGTTCTTGTAAAAAATCCTTCAAAGCAAATATAACTTGTTCTTGTTGTTGAGTAGAAAGTTCAGGAAACATAGGCAAGGACAAAACCTGATGACAAAGCTCTTCTACCACTGGCAACTGACGGAATGCCAAAAATTTGTAAACAGGCTGTAAATGTAAAGGAGTAGGATAGTAAATCATTGAACCTATTCCTTTATTTTGTAACTGAACGCGAATCCAATTACGCAGAGAATTAGAAAAACGAGACTTTACTATAGCTTCTAACTCTTGACTTTTGAGCCTAATCGTGTATTGATTCCAAACACATCTACTACCAGCCAACTCTTGAGGAGGAACTACAGCATTTATTCCACTCAGAAATTCAAAGTAACGATCTGCTAGATCGCGACGTTGCTCGTTCCAACTATCTAGATAACGCAACTTAACTTGTAGAATTGCAGCTTGTATGGTGTCCATGCGACTATTAATACCAATATGTTCATAAAAATATTTAGCAGACTGTCCATGATTTTTAAGCATTCGTACTTGGGCAGCGATCGCGGAGTTATTAGTAGTTAAAGCACCTCCATCTCCAAAAGCTCCCAAATTTTTAGTAGGAAAAAAACTAAAACAACCGATATCGCCAAAACTTCCTACTTTTTTTCCTGACCATTCAGCCCCTGTAGCTTGGGCACAGTCTTCTATGACTATTAAATTATGGGAACGAGCGATCGCCACCAACCGGGTCATATCTACAGGTTGACCAAATAGATGTACTGGCAAAATAGCCTTTGTTTTTTCAGTTATGGCTGATTGGAGTTGTTCAATATCTAGGTTAAAAGTCTGAGGGTCAATATCAATAAAAACTGGTGTTGCTCCAACAGCACTTATTACTTCAGCGGTAGCGAAAAAAGTGAAAGGAGTAGTAATTACTTCATCACCAGGCCCAATATTTACAGCTCGTAAAGCCAAAAATAGAGCATCAGTGCCAGAGTTACAGGATACACAATGAGGTACATCTATATAGTTAGCAAATCTTTGTTCAAATTCATCAACAATAGAGCCACCAATATAACGACCAGAGCTGAGTACCTCCTGGACTCTGGTGTTTATTTCTTCAGCGATCAATTTATACTGTTGTGTTAAATCTAGGGGAGGAATGTTAGTCATATTAAGAGTAAGAAATTAAAAGGCTAGTAAAAATTATTGATATGATAAACTGCTCCAAGCAAAGGAGCTACTGTTATGGCGGTTTTCAGTATAGATGGAAGACAGACTAAATATGTAGGGGGATTTGATGGAAGTTTTCTACTGTGGTCTAATAAAGTAAAAAATCCCATAAAGTAATTTTTATAAAAATCATAAATACAAATCTTGCCACAATCTAAAGATAGATTTTTTTGAAAATTCAGCTCATAGAAATTTTTTTAATTTATGAATTTTGGTAGTAACATAACTAACTTTACTTTAATAAACTTCTATATATAGAAAGATTGGTTGTAAGCATTCAGCCGTCAGCTATCAGCTATCAGCTATTATTTTTAGTTTAGGATAAAAGCTTTTATTAATTGTCTTATACCAAGCGTGAAAAAAGAATGCTATGAAAAGTGCCCCCTCAATCAGATATGCTTAAAAATAGTGGTTTCCGTTCATTAAAGAATAGTTATTTATATCGTTTTTACCTTTTTTTCAAAATTTTATCCTTCTTCTTTCTTACTTATACTATTTGTAACAAACACTTATCACGCTTGGTATTACTGCAAAAGTTGGCTCCTTTGCCTTTAATATCTAAATTAATTTAAAAACTGTCCTATATGAGAGACTCTTGTTGCTGTTTGCGCAGCATTCCGCAGGAAAAGCTGACAGCTAATAGCTGAATGCTTACGATTGAAAAAATTATTGATTATTGGTAATTTAACTAAAATTTGGAATCGCTAACAATAATTAATCCAATTTTTGTTAAAAAATACACGAAAAAAATAGGAGAATACAATGTCAAAATATTTTGTGCTCAACTGTAATCACAAAGAAACTGGAAAAAAAGAGAATGTGTATTAGAAATAAGACAAATATTACTATGGAGAAAAGTTGATTGAGAGTATACAAAAGAAATGTGCCGATCGCTTTGGTAGTTTAGTTTGGAAAGTACTATCTGATACTCATAAGTCACGTCTTGACAATCCTCCTGAGCTTGGTGTGAATTATGATGATATTAGTGAGGCTATTGACTAATATTAAAATTAATCCCCATAATTCTCATATCAGTCATTTGAACGAATTATTCTGAGTTAAATCCTCCATAAATTAAAATTTCAAAGAATATAGATTAATATAAATTACTTATACTAAATTCTGTTTTGAAAGTAAGGTTGATCGTGAGGTAAAGCAGAAGGAAAAAGGGTTAGAAAAGAATTTGAAAAACATGGTTTTGAAAACCGGATTTGATATTCTATTTCACTAGAAAGTATAATACTTTTGGTGAGATTTATGATGATTTTTACTAACTAATATAGTGTTTTCCAAGGTCGTGAGGTACAGTTATATTTTTGTCTTTTTATTACCTGTTCCCTATTCCCTAACACCTAAAACTTTGTACCTCATACAGTATGGGAATTGCTATATAAAATTCAAACTTAAGTCAAAAATATGATTCAATTAACAATTACAGATATAGCTATAGCTTTAGGACTTATTGTGATAGCTATTGGTCTGTCAGCTTGGCAAAAATTAGGGTTAGAATGGCAACTATTAATAGCGACAATTCGTACTATTGTACAGTTAATATTTGTTGGCTATGTATTAGAAATAGTATTTGATAATAAACAACCTTGGTTAGTAGTTGCTATGATTACTGTTATGTTAACAGTTGCTTCTGTTGTTGCTAGGAATAGAATTAGTAAAAAAATACCTCGATTATTACCTTTAGTTTGGGGTTCAATTTTAGCCAGTACAGTTTTAAGTATCAGTTATTCAAATTTATTAGTTATTCAACCTGATACTTGGTATGAGCCTCAATATTTAATTCCCTTAGTAGGAATAGTATTAGGAAATGCCATGAATACAGCAGCGATCGCTGGAGAAAGACTTGTCAGTACAATTAATTCTAGTCCGGTGGAAATTGAAACCTATTTAAGTTTAGGAGCTACTTCTCAACAGGCAGTTGCTAAATATAGAAAAGATGCTGTTTGTGCTGCATTAATACCTACTTTAAATTTAATGATGGTAGTTGGAATAGTTACGCTTCCTGGTATTGTTACTGGTCAGTTATTAAGTGGTATTAATCCTCTAGATGCTGTGGCATATCAAATATTAATTATATTTCTTTTAGCCTTTGCAAATTTGATTACAAGTTTATTAATTACCTATGGTTTATGTAGACAATTTTTTAATCAGGATGCACAATTGCAAAATTTTTAATGGTTGATTATTTAACTAGCTATCAGTTATTAGTCTAAATCTGTGCGACATTAATTCCAGTGATTTTAATGATTTTTCCCCACACTAATCGTAAGCATGAGACACTTTTTTAGATAAAACTCTTTCACAGCAAGAAACTCTCGTATCAATCTAAACTGAAATGACTATAAATCTGAGCGAATATTTTCATACTTACCAATAAAATCAACTACTACTTTATCGTTAATTTTATAAAAATTCCAGTTCTTTTTTGATGAATTAAGATAGTTATTTTTCAGTCAGTCTTTAAATCTAATAGATTTGTTTCGACAGCTAAAATAATACAAATATATAGCTCTATCAAAAGGATTTATTTCAAAACAAAACTTATAGTAACTATCCCAAATCGAAGGTTCTATGACACTTTGGATTTCTTTAGCAGTGATAGGGTTGAAATACTTTTTATATTAATTTCTCTGAGCGTCAAAATCTCAATAATTTTGTGCTCTTTTTCTAAGCAGTTTTCTGATAGCTTCGTCTTTCAAGGAGATAGGGGTAATTACATCATCATCGCCACAAAATCTAGATAAAGAAATTTCAACTGATGTACCAGCAGTTTTTCTTGTTTTCCGGAAAATAAATTTATATTTGTGGGATATTATTATGCTGAAAAGAGAAAATTAGAAGAATTATCCAATTGAGCGATCGCTTCAGAAATGCTGAACTCTATTTCGACTTTCAAAAAGTAGCATTTTTCTGATACTTAAGGGAATAGCAGAAAATAAATTATCCCAATTTTTGTACTTAGATCGTTAACTAGCTACTCTCTACTCTCTTACTTTTTCAATTTCTTCCCTACTCCCTTAGTTTTATAGCTAATGGGATAATTTTTTATTTGGAAGTCCCTAAGACTTTTATCTTAACTAAATTCTCAGCGTTGCTGAGTGGTAATGATTTTTAGATTTAGTATCAACCCAAAATATAAGTTTTTCCTTGGTTGAATAAAAAGTCATGTATATGGGCTAGTAGCGCCCAATGATTACATACTATCACGATTTTTTTGGGTATGCAAGGGGAAATACCTTGCCGTTTTTTGGAGCTTCACAGGATGACAACTTGATTGAAAAGTGAATATAGCGATCGCAGAGCAAGTACGGTAGCTACATCCCTTCTACATGAGTAAATATATGGCGTTGCATAGAGTACGGCATGAATTTTAGGCTCTAAAACACAGGAAGTATAAAAAACAAAACATGGGATTTACCTTTTGCCAAAAGTTTCATCCCTTATCGTGTTAATGGTAGAAAATTTTTCCGAGCGTTATAGCAATGTGCGCTGGCATATTTACACATTATTTTTTGTATACCTTTTCGCTTACTGCACTTTGAGATGGGCCTTGTAAATACCTGAGCGCTCATTTCTATACTTCTGTTCGTAGAGCTTCACAGGATAATAATTTTTCTCTGTTTTGATGGTGTGAGTATCTCTTCTATATATGTTCAGTAAAGAAATGCTGTTTTTTTCTTGAATAAAAAGTCATATATATAGGCCAATATAACTCAACGACCACATATAGCAATGTGCGCTGGCATATTTACAAATTGCAGGAAGTGTCCAATAGCTAAAAGTCTTATATGATAAGCTTTTTATTCCCCCTGTTGCCTGTTGCCTATTGCCTGTTGCCTGCGCGCAGCGCTATAGCATCATATTTTTTTGGGTATGCAAGGGTAAAATCCTTGCCTTTTTTTGGAGCTTCACAGAATGCAGATTAATCATCCGTGTATCCGTGGCCAAATCCTTGTCTAGCAGTTGCTCAAATTTAATGGTAAGTAGCTGAAGGTAAAATGAAAAACTTATGTTTTGCGTTGATACTTAATCTAAAAATCATTACCACTTAGCAACGCCAAATTCTCACTCTAAAAGTAGGATGTTAATTACCAATATTCCCCTACCCCCTACCCCCTACTCCCTCACTCCCCTACTTCAACTTGAGCGATCGCTTTAGAAGTATAAAACCCTGTTTTTACTTTCAAAAAGTAGCAGTTTTCTTATATTTAAGACTTTTATTTTAACTAAATTCTCACTCTAAAAATATGATGTTAATTAGCAATATTCCCCTAGTCCCTCACTCCCCTACTTCAACTTGAGCGATCGCTGAGGTACTGTTAACTGATAACTGAAATTACTTCAACTATTAGGAATATGAGCAGCAATTTTTAAACCCTGTGGATTATAAACCTCTAAAGGAATCTTAGCATTATTACTAATAGCCTTCAAAGCTATCTGTAAAGTTTTCAAATGTTGTTCTAGTTGAGTAAGACTCTTTCCATCTTGATTACCCTGTAACTCCTGAGCTGTTTTCTTAATTTTCTCCACATAGTCAGAAGTTAAGCGCACGGTAATTAAATCCTTCGTAACACTATATTCACAAATTTTTGGCGTTCCTTTACAAGTTTTACTTAAATCTTGACGAGCTTTAGCTATAGTATCTAAAAATCTCTGATTAGCTTGTGCTATTTTGAAAATAGTTTCATAAGATTTAATAAGAGGTTTTGCTTTAGAAAAATAACTAGAAGTAGTAGGTACTTCTTCAGCAGAATCTAGAGCATTTTGCCAATACTTAATAGCTTCTTGCCAATTATCTTTTTTCTCAAAAACTTCTGCTTGTTTAGCATAACTAATAGCTTGATTATAATATTCTTCACCAATTTGTTCTATAATTCTACGTTCCTCAGCTAACTGAAGTTTTTGTTCATACTGAGGAAGTAAATTTTTAGCTTCTAAATACGCAGTTGTTTGTGGTGGAATAGAAGATATTTGATCCAAGGCATCTTCCCAACTTGAATAGACACTTTTCCAGCTTTCAGGAAACTGAGCTACTACTTCTCTGGTATTTGCTAACTGAGCTGATTTTTTAGCAGCCATTAATTTTTTATCGGCTGCTTCTTCTGTTGTTAGCCTACTTTTAATCGCCACTAAATATTTACGATATTGCTGTAGTTTATTTTTGGCAAAAGGATAAGCATTACTATCTCCTGGTACTTTTTCTAGTAAAACAATTGCATTTTGCCAAAGTGATTGAATTTCTATCCAGTCTTCCACTTTTAGTGGCAAACTTTTACTATTTTGAGCTGCTTTTTGTCCTTTTGCTAAAGCTTTTTGAAGATTTTCCAAATGTTCGATTTCTGCTTTGTAAGTAGATTTTAAATGTTGTGACTCTAGATAATGTATTGACCAAAATGGAATTTTGTTTAAATCTTGAACTGCTTTTTCTAACTTTTCTTTTGCTTGCTTTGGAGCTAGAGAGTTTTGAAAATTTTTAATTGTTTCTAATGATTGCTGATTTAACTCTCTTGCGGTTGGTACAATCATACATTTGCCAATAACACAGGGTTGAGTTATTGCATAAAAACAGCCTATTAAAATTGTTAAACTTAAGGTGGCACTGAGAAATTCTACTTTAGAGAAAGTACCTAAGTTAACAGTTGATTTTTGCTCTACATAATTAGAATTTTTTGCTTTTCTTCTTGATTTTTTAGGAGATATATCTAATCCTGTCACGTCAAAAGGGTTATCTAAATCATCCAGCAATTTTGAAGTAATTTTAATCTCTGAATTTTGACTATTATCTCCATAAAGATACTCTTTCTCAACATTAGTATTTCGCTCAGATTCTAATCTAATAGATATCTGTTCTAAATGTTTTAAATCAAATGGATTATCTAAAGAATCTAAAAGTTCTGGTGTGATTTTTACTCCATCACCCATCTCTCCATCTACCCATCTCGGTAGAAAAGTTAATGTAGACTCTTCTTGCCTACTCTTTGTAAAAAATGAATGATAAGCATAAGGATATATATGACCAATTGTATTCAAACAAATACCTACTTTCTCAATAGATTCTAGTGGTTGTTTTTGAACTAAACCTTTTAACTCAGAAATTGTTTTCTCTCGATCTATCACTAAATTTGCTGGATGTTCACAAATCACTAATAATGTTCCAGCTTTTAAGTCACATTGAATTTTACAAGCATCATTGAAATTTCTCAAAGATTGCCAGCTTTTTTGTAAATTATCCTCTAATATCTGAGTATTAATATTTCTGATTGCTGTTTTCATTTTCTAGTTAATAAATAATTTTATTATCTTTTCAGTGGTGCATTTAATATCAAGCGTGAAAAAAGAATGTTACAAAACTCTAGTGCAGAATGGCGGAAATAACTGACCAGTTACAAAATCGCGGGAACAATTACAAATCAATATTTCTGACTGTAATGAAGTGTGTCTTACATTCTGGAGGGGCTGTGTGCGGAATTACTTCCGCACAGTAGGCGCCCCATAGGGGACCTCAGAATTACACACTCGCTTCTAACTTCTGACTTCTGACTTCCGCGTAGCGGCACTAGTTATAGGTAACAGGGAATAGGCAACGGATACTCGTAGCAAACATTTATCAAACTGGTATAATACTTTACCATCAAGGGTAGTACTTGGAATCATAAAACACGCGCGTGGCCAGTCGTTGACTATCCATAGGTTTCTTGAAAACAGACCTGGCTTGAAGAAAGACGTCCACCATATTTTTTAAATGGTTCAGCAGCAT
>NZ_CEZPJD010000043.1:13929-21320 GCF_983059655.1 Okeania sp. | reverse complement strand
TTAGTCTGAAGTTTTCTAGAACGATGTTAATTTTGTTCAACCCCTTCTGCTCCCCAAGCAGGAGCTTTTTGTGCAGCTCTCAAAATAAATGCACCCATCTGTTCTACTTCAGTTTGGGACATCCAATTTTCTGTAACTTGACGACAAAAATAGGTATAGTCACTACCATCATAGATCATAGGGTCTCTGAAGAAAGCAACTAGATTATTAATGTTGTCTCGTGGTGGTGTTGCTCCTTCTAATTTTTTGAGGGATAGAGATATTGGAGGGTTGACTAAATTTGCTCCTCCTACATGACAGTTAAGGCAATTTTTGGCAAAAATCTGTTTGCCTGTAGATAAATCTTCAGCAGAAAATTTCTTTGTTTCACCTTGTTCATTCAGTTTAATTTCTACTGGTTGTTTAGCTTGTAAATATCTTTCTACATAGGAATCTACCACAGCTTCGGCTGCTTGAGTATCAAAAATTATTACTTGAACAATAATTAATATAGCTAGTAGGAAACGAATCAGTAACGATCTATTTAACATACTATTTTTCTGATTTTAGTTAATTACAAATCTAGAATTATAAATAATCAATTTTAGATTAAGGTTTAATGAAGAGAAAATCTAATTTTTTGTCTCCCACCAAAAAACCAATAATCTAAAATCATCAATCAATAAACTTCTTGCAAAAGTGTTAATTAAATCTATTCAAGATATGAAATAAACAATTTCATCTCCCTATTCCTTATTCCATGACTTCTGCAAGAAGTCTAATATTTCAAAGAAAAAGGAATTTTAACGGAATATTTTACCGCCGCCCCATCCTTTGCCTAAAACTTTAGGCTGTACGAGGATATAACCAGCGATCGCGTATAAATCATCCTCTGTGAGATTTCTCATTTCTGGATAAATATCGGCACTCTTAATGCTGGGGTGAAACTCAGATATCTCAATAAATCCATCATAAGTAGTAGGATTTTCCATGTAGTCTATCAACCCTTCAATATTATCTCGTGGTGGATAGGCCAAAGCCAAAGCTTCAGGCCCTAGTCCCACATCAGGATTTGTTTTGGTTATTCCTCCAACATGACACTGGGAGCAAACATTAATAAATTCACGCTTGCCTCTGATGTATTCCTTAGTACTAAGTACAACTTTTTCACCTTCATCATTCAGAGGTAGAGTCCGGTCGTTATCTGTTAATTCGGCTGCTGTGGCAATGTTAACGAACGTTTGAAATGTCAGAAAGACAATGGCAACTACAGCTATGAAAAATTTTTTCAACATTCTTCTCCTTAAAACTGGCAAGTTAATCAATTAACAAAGATACATTTATTACTTCAGATTTACTGAACTTTGATGTGACATACTCCTACACTAAGCTGGCGCTATAGTGTGGGCTTCTCGTTTCGCAGCCCCGGTATTCCGTCGGGCTCCACAAGCTTTAAGGACGGAATGCCCTACCGCCCTATTTTTGATATTTATCGCCGCATTTCCTACGGAATGCTGCGCAAACAAGTCGCGGTCTATTACAATACCGCAATGTGGGCAGGAATGAGTTCGTATGTTTAATTCTTTATCGACTTTTTCACCACAGTTTGAGCAATTTTGGCTGGTATTTTTGGGGTTCACTCCTATAGTTTTCTGTCCAGCATTTCCGGCTTTGACAGTTAAAATAGACAGGAATTGGCCCCATCCTGCATCGTTAATTGATTTACTCAAACGAGTCTTTGCTAGCCCTTTAATGTTTAGGTTTTCATGGGCGATAACATCCGCTTTTGATAACAATTTATTGGCTGTTTTGAAATGAAAATCTTTACGTTGATCGGCTACTTTTTTATGTTGTTTAGCTACAGCTAGAAGAGCTTTCAACCACCTTTTACTTCCTTTTTTCTTTCGAGATAAACGTTTTTGCAAAGTCTTTAATCGCTGCTCAGATTTTCGATAGTATTGAGGGATGGGAACAGATTCTCCTTCACTTGTTACTAAGAATTCCTTCAACCCCATATCAATTCCCAGAGTGTTTTTTAATGTAGGTTCAACTTTAGTTGTCAAAGCTGGAACTGATTTTTCTTCTAGGGATAAAGTCACATAATAACCATCAGCTTTACGACTAATAGTCACTGTTTTAATTTTAAAACCTAATGGTAAGGGTCGATGTTGAATTAACTTGATATTGCCTATTTTTGGCAAGTTTATCTTGTTTCCTTGAATGCAGTCTTGCTTGATTTGAGGATAAGTAAAACTACGATAACGTCCTTTTCCTTTGAACCTTGGTTTTCCTAATTTATTTCCATTTTTGTCTGTCTTCAACCATCTATCAAAGGCAAGTTTTACCCTTTTTATGCAATCTTGGCATACCTGAGAATGAATTAGCTTGTACTCCCGAAATTTGTCTTTGGTATTGATCAAATCTTTTTTTTGAGAGTAATAATCTGGATTATCCCTGAGTCTGGGAATGGGCATTACTAAGGGGCAGGCGTTAACGGGACAACGGTTTTCTGACCACCATGAGAATCGCTCGCCTAACCGATAGTTGTACTGCCGACGCAACAATTCTAACCACATTTCTATTGTGGCTATTTGTTCTTTGTTGGGCCTTAATTTATATTGGTAGGCAGTGCGCATGGTGGAAAATTTCCGGGGTTATTGCAAGATAATCATACAAGTTTTTCTACTAGGGGAAAAGCTTCTACTGAGATAGCATGCAAATTGAATCGGCATCGAACTGATTAATTTGCTGCCGATTCATATGCCAAATCTGCATATTATGGCGTTAGGCTTCTCGGCGATTCAGCTAATTTTTATTTATCAGTGGTCAGGTGTCAATTCGTCAAGTATTTAACAATTCTGATTAAGAATTAGATTTTTGTTCTTGGGCTAATAAATGAGACATAATTGCTTTAGCATCCTCTAAGGCCAAACGAGTCTGAGAGTGTTTATAAGAAATTCCCATCTGGTTGCAAAGACGAAGTACTTCATCTACATGGACATTGAAGTCTTCTGCTATTTCCTGGATTGATATATCTGCGAAACCCATAACATTTTTTAAATAATTAAAAACAAATTGTGAAACACTCAGAATCTAATTCTGAGGCATGGTTTGAATTGTGTTGTCATTTGTAATTGAATTATGTTGTTCTGGCTGAAAGGGTATATGGCAGTATGGCCCTGCTTCTAATGATTCAGCAGAAGTAGGAGCAGCAGGATGAGTTTTATGAAGGCGAATTAACTGAGCCAGAGTTTTCTTTAACTGAGTACGAGGTACTATTATGTCTATAAAACCATGTGCCAATAGATATTCGGAGGTCTGAAAATTTTCAGGTAGCTTTTCACGGACAGTTTGTTCGATAACTCGTCGTCCAGCAAAACCTATTGTTGCTTTTGGCTCAGCGATAATAATATCTCCAAGCATGGCAAAACTTGCTGTAACCCCACCGGTAGTCGGATGAGTTAAAACTGGAATATATAACAGTTTCTCTTCTCGATGACGTTCTAAAGCACCGGAAATTTTGGCCATTTGCATTAGGCTCAACATTCCCTCTTGCATTCTGGCCCCACCAGAAGAACAAATAATTATTACAGGTAAGCGCTCTTTAGTAGCTTGTTCAATTAACCTAGTCAGTTTTTCTCCAACAACTGACCCCATACTTCCTCCCATAAATTGGAAGTCCATCACTCCCAAAGCTACGGGTTCAGCTTCGATGTTGCCGATACCTGTCTGTACGGCATCTAAAAGTCCTGTTTTTCTTTGATACTCTTCGAGGCGATCGCTATATGCTTTGCGATCGCGGAATTTTAAAGGATCTGCCCCTCTAACTTTTTCGTTAATTGCCATCCATGTGTTACCATCTAGCAAATGCTCAATTCGCTCACTGCTAGATATTTTCATATGGTGCATGCATTCCAGGCAAACCATTTGATTTGCTTGGAGGTCTTTTGTATAAGTTAAAGCACCACAAGCTTCACATTTAATCCAAAGTCCATCAGCAATCTCTCGTTCAGGTCTCTGTTGAGAGTTCTGGACTGATTTTTGACGATTTGCAAACCAATCAAATAGAGACATTAAAATAATTTAGAATTAATTATTAAGTGATTAAATCTTTGCTAAAGCCTTGTGTTTTTCTCCTTTTCAGGCAATTAAGTATAGAATATAGAGCTATGACTATCACTAACAGAAAATAAACTAAGAGCGTTTTGATTCAAAAAAATTCTGTCATACTTGAAAAAGTTTGGCTGAAAATTCTGTTTATTCTACTTAGTTTTTGTTTGCTTAGAAAAGTTATCAAAATAATTGGGTTGCGCAACCCCGCCCTTTAAAGCGAAATATTTTTGGAGAGGGGCTCAAGTCCCTGTTATAAAAATAACTTCTGGCTTCTGACTTCGTTAAAGCCCTAAGTATCTATACTTGAGAGGTCCTGAGTAATATGTTTCATCCAGAAAAATTAGGATGAAAATCCAGGGAAAAATAGGTTGAAGTAGGTTGATAATATATCATCACCCCAGATAACAGTCAAACCAGCTCCAATTGCTAAACAAGGCCCGAATGGCATTGGTTGTTTTCGGTCTAGCCAACCTAGGGCGATCGCTCCTCCACCTACAAATGCTCCCATAGTACAGGCAAGAAAACAAGTTAATAGTAGATATTTCCAACCTAACCAAGCTCCTATCATGGCTGCTAGTTTGGCATCCCCTCCACCCATAACTGTTTGTCCGAAAGCTATGGAACCGAATATAGAGATTAAGTCAAACAACCATAAACCCACGACTGCGCCGATAATACCAACCATAAAAAAATTGATTAGATTATTTTCTTGAATATTTGTCTCTAATGTGGTAAGTAACTGAAAACCTAAACCCAAGACTAATCCAGATTGTGTGAGAGAATTAGGTAAAGTCATGGTGTCTAAGTCAATCATAGATAGAGCTAGTAGCCAACTGAAAAAAGTCCAATAACCTAAGGTGGGAATTGTAGTTCCAAATTTCCAGAAAACGAGCAAAAATAAGAAACTTGTAACGACTTCTACTAAGGGATAGCGGATAGAAATTGGGCTGTGACAATGGCCACAACGTCCACCTAAGCATAACCAAGCAAATATTGGGATATTTTCCCAGGGTTTTAATTTACTTTGACAACGGGGGCAGTGGGAGGGAGGCAAGAGTATAGATAATTTAGAAGGTATGCGATAAATGACTACGTTGAGAAAGCTACCAATGGATGCACCAAGGGCAAATACAATGAGAGTAAGAGGCCATATTATTAGTAAGTCCATATTCTATTAATAGATTTTTGATTCAATTAGCTCTACAGGGACGAAAAGTTCACCTGGTAATAAAATTGGCTGGTGAGAGAATATTAGACTAGCTCTATAACTTACAGGACTAATTGCGACACCAAAGGGAGGTCTAGGTTTGTCAGGATGAGTTTCCAGATAAGTGCGATAGAGTAGTTTAGCCAATTTTTGTAGGGACGGAGGAAGTAATAAAGCAATAGTTGGATCTAAGTATTTTGCTGGTCTTTTTTGTGTAGCGTTTACCACGAGAAACCCTGATTTTAAAAGTCAAAAGTTATAGCGCTGTGCGCAGGCAATAGGCAATAGGCAACAGGCAATAGGGGGAATTAATTGCAGAGAGTATAAGACTTTTGGCTATTTGGCCACTCCTGTGATTTGTAAATATACCAGCGCTCATTGCTATAAAAATTAAAATTTACAGATATTTTCAGTTGAAATTAACTACTATAAAAATTGTCACTACGTCTTTTCGTATTTGACAATAAATTTTAGTCCAGTAGTGGATTAACAAAGCTAAAATGGTGCGTTACGACGGATTGTTAAATGCCTTTCACAGTCTAAATTTTAGCCGTCTAACGCACCCTACAATTTTGCACTAAATTAGGTGTGTCGGTCCAGTAGAATGTGTTAGCGGAGCGTAAAGCACCATCCCATTTCTTTACTATTCGGTATTCCCTATTCTTTTTTTTATAGCACTTGGTCTCCGCATCCTAGATAAACAAACTATAGTTGTTAATCAAAAATGCACTTTGATATTTACCAATATTTTTTAGGGTTGGACAAGTTTGCCTAATATAGCGGTCTTAATCTTAACTTTGAAATTAAAATATATAATATAGCAATATGATTTGAGTTGTTAGATATTGGAACTTTTTAGGGAATAGGGAACAGGGAACAGGGAACAGAGAAGAGGAAAAAAACGTATCATATGAATATAATAATCGCTATATTCTACACTTTTAAGGAACACCTCAATTCTCACAACTCATTCCTGATTGCTATAGACATTTCCAATAATCAAAAATAAAATTAATTATCGTACAGAAATCATTAATTCTTTCTTCCTACTCTGTAGGGATGTTGCATGCAATGTCCCTACTCCCTCTTTTTTGGAGATGTCTAATTAGGGTTTGCTGCAAAAGTCCCATTAGTAGGGGTAGGATACAGGAGATAAGAAAAATGGGAATGAGCGAGGAGGTAGGAGTAAGAATTGTAAGAATAATTTTTCTGCCCAACTATGCGCCTAAAATACTAACTTTTTGAGCATAAAGAGCTGAAAACCATACACTTTTTTCGACAAAAAAAAGGCTAAAGTTTTTATATATAAATGCTTTTAGATTTATTCAGCAAGCCCTAATTTAAGAATAATATAAATACAGCTAAAATTATGATGGCAAAATTTTATTTGCAAGCTCCTTTTCAACCTACTGGTGACCAACCTGGAGCGATCGCTCAATTAACTACTAATATTCAGGCTGGGCATAATTTTCAAACATTATTGGGAGCTACAGGTACGGGTAAGACTTTTTCGATAGCTTCTACGATCAAAAATGTAGGCAGACCGACGTTAGTTTTGGCTCATAATAAAACATTGGCTGCTCAATTATGTAATGAATTAAGGGATTTTTTTCCTGATAATTCTGTGGAATATTTTATTAGTTATTATGACTATTATCAGCCGGAAGCTTATATTCCGGTGACAGATACATATATAGAAAAAACTGCTTCTATTAATGATGAAATTGATATGTTGCGTCACTCAGCAACGAGGTCACTTTTTGAACGTCGAGATGTAATTGTTGTAGCTTCGATTAGTTGTATTTATGGTTTAGGAATGCCTGCTGAATATTTAAAAGCTGCTATTTCTTTGCAAGTAGGAGAAGAAATTAATCAACGAAAAATTTTGAGAGATTTAGCAACAGTTCAATACAGCAGAAATGATTTAGATTTAGGTAGAGGAAAGTTTAGAGTTAAGGGCGATGTTTTGGAAATTGGACCTGCTTATGAGGATAGAGTTATTCGGGTAGAATTTTTTGGGGATGAAATAGATGCTATTCGTTATATTGACCCTGTAACTGGAAAGATTCTCCAAAGTTTAGAGTCTTTAAAT
>NZ_CEZPJD010000043.1:6797-13829 GCF_983059655.1 Okeania sp. | reverse complement strand
AAGATTGGTTGTTAGTTATTGATGAATCTCATGTAACGGTTCCACAAATTCGTGGAATGTATAATGGCGACCAAGCTAGGAAAAAAGTTTTAATTGACCATGGGTTTCGTTTGCCTAGTGCTGCAGATAATCGACCTTTAAAATCTGATGAATTTTGGCAAAAAGTTAATCAATGTATTTTTGTTTCTGCTACTCCTGGAAATTGGGAAATAGAAAAATCTGAGGATAGAATTGTTGAGCAAATTATTCGTCCTACTGGTGTTGTTGACCCGGAAATTTTTGTTCGTCCAACTGAGGGTCAAGTTGATGATTTATTAGGAGAAATTAGGGAAAGGGTTAAGCTGGAAGAAAGGGTTTTGATTACGACTTTAACTAAGCGGATGGCTGAAGATTTGACAGAATATTTGCAGGAGCAAAATGTGAAGGTTCGTTATTTGCATTCGGAGATTAATTCTATTCAGAGAATTGAGATTTTACAGGGGTTGAGAGAGGGAGAGTTTGATGTTTTAATTGGGGTTAATTTATTACGGGAAGGTTTGGATTTACCGGAGGTTTCTTTAGTAGCTATTTTAGATGCGGATAAGGAGGGATTTTTACGAGCAGAACGTTCTTTAATTCAGACTATTGGTAGGGCAGCACGTCATGTCCGGGGTCAAGCTATTTTGTATGCCGATAATTTGACGGATAGTATGATTAAAGCTATAGATGAAACTGAAAGAAGACGAGGAATTCAGTTGGCATATAATAAGATGAATAATATTACACCGAAACCTATTGTTAAGAAACAAAGTAATGCAATTTTGGCATTTTTAGATGTGTCACGTCGTTTAAATTCTCAACAGTTGGAAGAGGTTTATGAACAGGTGGATGAGTTGTCTTTGGAGGAGCTGCCGGAGTGGATTAAAAAGTTAGAAAGTCAGATGAAAGAAGCGGCGAAAAAATTGGAATTTGAAGAGGCAGCTAAATTGCGGGATAGAATTAAATATTTACGGGATAAGTTGGTGGGTAATAGGGAGTAAGTTTTAGGTATTAGTTATTTGAATAAATTTGTTAGACTTATTATTATTGTCAGGTGAAAATTATGTCGAAAACGAGTAATGTTAAAGATTGAATCTCACCAATGCTTATATAGAAGTGGCTAAATTAATAAGACTATCTTAGAATATAGCTAATCCTAAGACTAAATCATTGATAAAAGTATGGAAATGGATGAAAGAACTCAAGGTGCTTGGATTATTCATCATACAGATAAACTCCAAGATATGAAATATGCTGCCAATGATTATGAGAATATTAATCTTGCGGGAAAGTGTGGTTTATTACTATCTAGTTTGGCTGCTACTGAGGAAATGTCTATATCTCAGGAAAAGCTAAATGCTTTAGCTAAGGCAGCTAATATTAGCTTAAAGATGGAGTTACCAACAATATTAGATAAACTGGAAAAGCAAAAATTAATCATTTCTGACTCTACTAGAGTTTATATTATAGGGCTAACTAATGCTGCTATTAAATTAGCATCTTCGGTTATAGCAAATCAAAGTATTGCTACAGCCCTTAAAAGAGAAGTTGATAAACAAACTAAGTATAGATCTGTTGAAATTTTATCAGATTATTTTGCTAAAACTGCTAATATGAATTCCTTGTTTAAAAATGCTAGTTTATTTGAGCTTCATGCTTATTCTCAAGTTGTTACAACACCTTTAAAACTCCCCATAGAGCTGCAAAGTATAATCGGTTTATTGACTGATTTTTTCCGAATGGATAGAAAACAAATATTGAACCTATAAATTTATTAAATCTCTAGTAAATAATTATTAAAAAAGCAGCGAAAAATTTGGAATTTGAGGAGACAGCTAAATTGCGGGATAGAATTAAATATTTGCGGGATAAATTAGTGGGTAATTCTTGAAGTTTCTCAAAAAAACAATTGTTTCTGTAGTGTCTATTTCAGAGTTTTGATTTTTTCTGTTTCTAAATCACTGATTAATAACCTAAAGTAAATAATACAGTACTTTCTAATTCATTTATTATGGTTGGACTTAGTTTTCCTAATTTCCGACCTAAATGAGTTTTATCTAATACTCTTAATTGATGACATAAAGCAATTGAATCTTGATTTAATCCGCCTTCATCTTTAGGAATAAGTAAACAACTAGGCAAAGAACTTCGTTTTAAATTAGTAGTTAAAGGAA
Organism: Okeania sp.; assembly: GCF_983059655.1. Classification (NCBI taxonomy): domain Bacteria; kingdom Bacillati; phylum Cyanobacteriota; class Cyanophyceae; order Oscillatoriales; family Microcoleaceae; genus Okeania; species Okeania sp. The sequence continues at coordinate 11,637 of NZ_CEZPJD010000043.1, read as the reverse complement.
TAGTAATAATAGTTGTAGTAAATTGAGAAATCGTATTTTCTTGAAAAATAATTACTGGACGAATTCCTGCCTGTTCAGAACCTTGTGTGGGGTTAAGACTGGCAATCCAAATTTCTCCTCGTTCAATTTTCATAGTCTATCTTCTTGAGTTAATAAATCAGCATATTCATTGATTCCTTCTTCTGCAAGTTGACAATCTTCATCGGCAAATTCTTGATAAAGTTGGGCTAACTTTTCTGTATCTAGGTTAGGTTTAATTAACTTTTCTCTGAACTTTAGAAAGGTGATAAAATCAGCAACTTGGTTAAGTTGTTCTTCATTTAATTGGTTCAATTTTTGATTTATTTGTTCTTTTGTATTCATGGTTTTAGTTAGAGATAATACGTTTAGTTTTGATCGTTAAGAATTGATTCTAAAATATATGGAGTCATTCTGTTAACAATTGCTTGTTGGCTCGCTTCTAAAGTTATCTTGCTATAATAAATCAATAAATTCATTAATACTTAACTCACAATCTCGTAAAATTTGAGTACATAATCCTTTTCCAATGGTTTCTTTGCCATGAAAAGGAATAACAGTTCTTCTACCATCGGGATGAATCAAAATATGATGGCTTCCTTTAATTCTAGTAACACTAAAACCTGCTTTTTTCAAAGCTTAAATTATTTCCTTTCCGGTAACTGCTAGAATATTAGTCATTTCTGAATTTCTACTCGTTATACACCCACAAACTCTAAGGGTTTAAATTCTTCGTTCTCCATTTCTAAACAAAGTTCAATAGCTTCTTGAATGCGTTCCATTAGTTCATCATAACTTTTTGCTTGTGTATGACATCCTTTTAATGCGGGAACGGATGCAACCAAATAGCAATCTGCATCTTTTTCGAGAATTACATTAAAATATTTTCTCATTAGTTATTTCTCTTCTTCATGGTTTTGGTATTTAATTATAAAGAAAAATTATGGCAATATTTCTAGATACTTAACCTGTTCTGATTGAATTAAGTTAAAATGTCTTCTGTCTAAGGTTAAAATTCTTTTGATTTGATGATTTTCTGCTAAAATAACTAAACTAGCATCAACGAATCCGAGGGGTAAATCTTTATACTGTTCCATAAGTTTTGTAATTTTATTAATATCATCTAACTCGATAGTAAGATAATTAAAATATTCATTTCCTAAGTCTTCTATAAAACTCCTAGCAACCCTTTCTCCTAAATATTTAGTGGCTAAATAATCAACTTCTGGCAAAACGGTTAAAGGGATGTAAATTTGATAATTGGTGACAATATTAACTGCTTGGGAATGGTAGCGATCATCCCTATCTAAAAAAGCAATAATTCCACTGGTATCTGCTATTACTCTTCTATCCATAATAGTTTTTCTGCTTTAGATGATAAGTCTGGTCTTCCACTTGAACCCATTCCTACTGATTTGGGTAATTTTTGAGTTTTTTCAGTAAGATAATTGGCGATTAATTCTTGGATAATTTCAGGAATAGATTTTCCTGTTTGAGTGGCTAATTTTTTTAGGTTAGCTTCAGTTTCTTCTGGTAAATAAATTGTTGTTGGTTTCATTATGTAAAATATTCAATAAAAACAGATACTTTAATTATAGATTAATGTGTCTGTAAAAATAGTTTTCATTCTTCTTGTTTAGGTTTATCGTAGATATAATGGTCATGTTGCTCTGCTCCATTTGTAGGGAGTAGATTAAGTTCATCTTCTGTCATATCCTGAATTAAAGATTGTGCTACTTCCCAGATAGGTTGATTAACTTTTTTACTGGCTTTTTTTGCCTGAGTTTGTAATTCAAATTGGATGGCTTTTTTGAGTTCTGCAAATATTATATCTAGAGAATTTTCTTCAAACTGCTTATCAGTAATTTCTGGGCAAGATGCAGAGTAACCAGATTCTTTTTTTTCTAGGGATATATTGATTTGATATGACATTTAAAATTTTATCCTTTTAAGTAATACAACGAATTTCACGAACTAATTTCACGTTGGTAAGGTACACCTCGAAGCGTGCAAGATGCCAGCACTACAAACATTTAATTGTTAATCTCTGTGCTTCATATACTTGGAATTTGCTGTATCTTCACTTAGATTCATTGATGCAGTTTTACAGAGAATTACTATTGATGCGATTGATCTGGTTTTGCAGAGAATAATTTTTGTCTGTTAACTCTTCCTTTTCTTCTTCTAACTTTTTATTTTTGTCTGTTAACTCTTCTTTTTCTTCTTCTAATTTTTTGATTTGCGCTTGTAAATCTTCAATATTACCGTCTAAGGATGCAGTTTGATTTTGCATCCCCTTGATTAACTCATCTATATCAAAGTAAATTAAAGGTTTTTCTCCTTTAATAATATTGCCAATATTTTCTAATTCTAATTCCAGAGAATAAGATGATAAGTTCCATCTTCCAGAGGAAAGTTCATTTCGTTCTCTTAATTGCTTAATTTGACTAATGATTTGATTTCTTTCTTGATATTGAAGGAAAGATAGACCTGCTAAAGCTGTACTAATAATTGTAGAAATTATAGCTATAGTTTTCCATGGAGTTACAGATATATTTTTCCTTTTCTTAACGTAAGTATGTCGTACTCGAGGTTCTGGAATAGGTTTTTTTGGTGGCAAAGGAGGAGATGATGGTTGGATAAGTTGGATGCTTTTCGGAGGAATAGGATCTTCAACAAATGGGAAAATATCAACTTTTAAATTGTTGGCTCGCTCGCACCAATAACACTTACCATAATGTCTATTATAAATATGGTTTCTATTTTTACTACAGACTACTAAATCATTAATTGCTGTTAGTAAAGCCTGAAACCAATCTTCAGGTGACGGGCGATAAGATGGCTTTTTATGACCATCATTAAAACATTTAAGAAATAATTTTTTTAGTTCTGGATGTGCAACATTTAGAGGAATTGCATATAGACTAGGTTTAAGAAGAGTGTTAACACCATAAGGCCAATAACCTTGACTAATTGATTCATTTTGTCCTGGAGGATTTCCTGAACCTGTCCATTTTCCCATAAAAGGATGATAACCAAATAGTAAATAATAAATTATTACGGCGAGTCGAAAGCGATCGTGATATCGTGTTTGCGTAAGTTGAGCCAAATTTTTGCCTACTAATTCCGGGGGAATAAAACCTTCTGAGCTTACAGAACAACGATAGACTTTACCTGTTTTAGAGTCTTGAACCTGAAAAGAATCAGTATCAATTAAAGAAACAAAACTTTGCTCATTAACCAGAATATTTTTCGTACTAATATCGCCAATAATATAATTTTTAGCATGAATTTCTTTGAGAATAGAAACAAAATTTAGGGCAATAATATGTAGGCAATACCAGTTAAATCTAGGAGCTTCTTGACAACGTAGTTGGGGATTATAGACATTAATCATTTCTTTTGCATTGGTAATTTCTGGCATCAAGAAACCTACACAATTTTTTTGACTGTCTATAATTAAATCAATAGGCCAACTAATCGCAATATGGTTTTGACTAGCAGTGGGATTTGTTGGAGGGTTGGCAAGCATTAATTTGAGCTTTTCTACTTGCTCTGAAGTTGGTTTTTTATAAATCTTTCCTAAATATCCATTATGGTTAGTTTTCCAAACGGTTCCTTCACCTCCCTTCGCTATTTCTTCGACTAGAAAGATAGATTGACCTTGACTGTTAAAGTATCTGGGCATAGTTATTCTAGGCATAGTTATTTAGGTGTAGCTATAAGTAATTATAGTTAGGATAAATACGAAAAAATATATTCACGGATTGAATAATACAAGGCTCCCCCTAAACTTAAACCTAAAGAAGAAATAATCAGCAGATTAATTAAGGCTTTTTCTCTTTGGAATTGAGAGTTATAAGACTTGATTGGTTGGTATATATAGAAGTTAAACCAAACAATAATTACTGTTAGTACAGCAGCAATAAAGAAAGAAATAAACAAATTGAAAGTAGAACTCTTAAATTTACTGTCTACAAACAAATCATGGTAAAGTGAATTCCAGAAACTCCCTGATAAAACATCAAATAAAATAACTATATTGTGTTTTTTAGCTTTGGGGGGAGAAGGACTTTCTCCAGACTCAGAATATTCATACCAAAATAATAATATTGTTTTATCATCATCTGTTCTTTCGTTAACATCTTCTGATTTTAACCAGTCTTCCGTCGAAAGTTTTTCCTCATTCTCAGTTCTAGTTTCTAATGCCTTTTCAAAGTCATAAAAAAAAGGCGGATGTGGTTGCCAATTTTTGAGATTAATTGCTATTTTTTCTAATCCATCGCTGGCAGCGAAGATAAATTGTTGCTTGCCAAATAATGTCTTGACTTGCATTTTTCTTTCAGCACTTGAGGAAGTAACAAAAGTTGTTTCATTGAAATATTCTCCTTTGCTGGGATGAAACAGTAACTGATATTTTGATTCAGGTTGTCTAACCACAATAAAACCATCCCCTATTTGCATAGCTGCTAGCCAATTAGGAGTAGCAACAACAACTAATAAAGTACAGGAAAAATCTTTTGGGGAGCAAGACATTTTCCTCGCTTTTTCATTAAACGCTTCTTTTACTTTTTTTAATGTTGTGGCAAAAACTTTCTTAGCCAAATATTTTAATCTTTTTCGTGATAATTTATCCTCTTTTTTTAATGAATTAGACCAAAGTTGTAAGCTGTTTAGAGCTGTTTCAACTGCTAGCTTTGAACCAACATCAGAATATTTATATATACCACCACCATCTGACACAGCACCAATAACAATCTCACCATTGTTAAGTCTGATAAATTCAGTGTAATCTTGACAAGGCAACCCTGACTTTTGATGA
>NZ_CEZPJD010000043.1:5129-6697 GCF_983059655.1 Okeania sp. | reverse complement strand
ACAGGTTCAGTTTGTACCATTGTTCCTCCCAGTTGGCTATGAGATACCTGTGTCACTGAGGCACTGAGCCACTTGAACATAGACGTAAAATCAAGACCATTCAACAATAGTGGTGGGCGAGTTGTAGGAGCTATTTGACTCAAAATTCTCATATTTGCACCTTGAACACCCACTGCAAAAAAGGAAAATTTCTTATCCTTCTCACCTTGCCTCACTCTTTGTGCTGCATTCTGCCAATCATCATTAGGTTCACCATCTGTAATTAAGAAAACCCAAGGTCGATAGTATTGGATGCCACTATTGTTATAATCCTCTTTGCGATTTTCTAGTAAGTCCAAAGCATATTCAATTGCTTCTCCCATGGGAGTCAATTCTTCAGCATTTAGCAGTGGTGGAACAAACTGGTTGATAGTGACAAAATCTTGACACATGACTACCGGACCAAATGAAATAATTGCTACCTCTACCCTCAGCTTGGCTAATGTATCCTGCTCCACAGATTTCTTAAAGACAGCAATACCTTCATTTAACTGTTTAATAGGTTCACCAGACATGGAACCTGAGTTATCTAATAACAAAACAACTGGACAACGTGGTTCTTGATTAACTGCAAAGTCATTTTTTCCTAGTGGCATAAACTTCCTCTTTATTGTCTTGTTTGCCAAGTTTTTTTACAATGATAAGTTAACTAACTTCTAAGCATCTACTGAGTAACGTTAGAAATAATGTTAGAGTTATGTTAGCAAACTATTACATCCAATTAATAGCCCAAATAGATAAAATCTTTAGTCAAGCTGCACAAGAATGGGACTTAGAAAGTCTTTATGCCGATTTAACTTGCGCAAAAGGAAAACATCTCACTCCTATTGAAAAGGCTCATTTAAGAGGATTATTATGTGGCTTTAGTCCTTCGGAAATTGCCGAACATTTAGGTAAAATTCCTAGAGGTGTAGAATCGGATTTATGTGCAACGATTTATAAATACGTTAAATGTTTGTTAGATAAGGTTGAAAAGGTAGAAAATTGGCGGAAAATTTATGAATGGCTTGATGATTCTGGTTATAAATCTAAGTTAGAACAAGTGCCAGTTAAAAGTTTATTACCTGAACAAAGTGTTATAAATATCACGACTATTAACATTGAACAACATCAAATAGTCTTTCAATTTAATCTCAAAATTCCTACATCAGAAGTTCCTGAATTATCGCTACAAGATTTGCAGGTTGACGAGCATCTGGATGAGAAGAAAAATAATCATAATAATTAAAAATTTATACTTAATCTGTTTGAGTTATCGGACATAGTATCCGGATAATTAGCGATCGCTTAGGGATTTACGCCAATGAGAGATGTAGCAGCAGCACAAGCGATCAAAAATCGAGGAATAGAAAACAATGCGCTAGGGTATAGCGTATCTGAAAATGCCTGTGGAGATGATTGGACAGGCTGTGCCTAGTTACCACATCTGTGAAGCAGGAAATCTTAAATGTGACAGGACTTACGCAAAGGCACTATATATGGTGACTCGCTCAGTTACGCTAGCGCTAACACACCCTACCAATAGCGTT
>NZ_CEZPJD010000043.1:0-5029 GCF_983059655.1 Okeania sp. | reverse complement strand
GTTACGCTAGCGCTAACACACCCTACCAATAGCGTTTATACGTAAGTCCTGTGTGAATTTAATAATCTTCCATTATACTACGTAGCGGTTAACGAGGGAGTATGTCAATGATGTCGATGAACCATCGTTGCATTAGCCTGGTCTGTGGGTACTACTAATAGTTCGCTGATATTAACATGGGGCGATCGCGTAACGCAGAAAAATACTAAATCTGCTATATCATCTCCAGTTAATGGTGTCAAGTCTTTGTAAACATTCTTAGCTTTTTCTGTGTCCCCATGGAATCGAACATCACTAAATTCTGTCTCTACTAAACCTGGTTGAATTTCAGTTACTCGAACGGGAGTTCCTAACAAATCTTGTTTTAACCCCTCTGAAATTGCTCTAACAGCAGCCTTAGAAGCACAATAAACATTACCTCCAGGATAAGCACCACGACCAGCAATAGAACCAATATTAACTACATGGCCTTGACTACGATTAACCATTCCTGGCACTACATAGCGAGTCATATATAGTAATCCTTTAACGTTAGTATCAATCATTTCTTCCCAATCATTGAAGTCCCCAACATGGAGTTTATCTAAACCACGACTTAAACCAGCATTATTAATCAAAATATCAATATTTTTCCAAGGTTCAGGCAAAGAATTTATTGCTGATTCTACTACTAGGCGATCGCGTACATCTAGCTTTAATAAATAAATTTTACACTGGAATTTTTTAGTTAATTCATCAGTTAGTTTTTCTAGTTTTTCTTGGCGACGAGCAGCCAAAATTAGATTTGCACCTGCTTGAGCAAATACATTTGCACAAGACTCTCCAATACCACTACTAGCACCTGTAATTAATACTATTTTATTCTCAACAGAAATCATATTTACTATTCTATAGATTTACCAGTTTATTTAACTAGCTATCAGCTTTTAGCTATCAGCTATCAGCAACAAGAATGTCTCCTTAAGGACAGTTTTTAAATTAACAACTGACTTTAAGCGCAAGGAACTAAACTTTTGTAGTAAGACAATTAATAAAGCTTTTATCTTAAGCTAAAACCAATAGCTGATTGCTGATTGCTGACGGCTGTTTGCTTACATCATCACTTATCCAAAACTCTTAAACGATGGGTATTAATAGTAATACCTCCTTTCCGCATCAATACTGTTGATAACCATTTATCCTGAGAATTTTCTGTAGCCTCACCAACTTTAAAAATTCCCCCAGAAGGCAATAATTCTAATTTAAATTTAGCAGATTCAAAATTATAAGAATTTTCATTAATTGGTTCTTCCCAAGCAGCTCCTAACATAATTTGTTCGCCCAAAGGTTCTGCAACAATCACATCAAAATTATACTTTTCACCTACTTCTACTTCTGCTGGTAAATTGATATTAATAGTAGGTGGATTTTTGCCTGATATAAGTTGATTACGCTCGGCTAAAATTTCTTGTTCAACAATTTTTTGATCTTCATAACGTTGTTGAGAAGTAATCGTAGACTTTAATAATATATTTCTACCGTTCATTTCTTGAATACCAGTAATGTAAGTAACAGTTTCAGCCACAATTACATTACCATCTATTTCCCAGGATTTTACTTCAGTACGATATTCAACTGATTGATAAAGTTGCCAGAATTTAGATAAAGCTTCTGCCAAACTTTCCCGATTTAAACCATCAGAGTTAGTAAAATCATTACTATAGAAATCCATTACATCATCTAAGTCTTGACGACTAGCAGCTCGATCGATTTTTTTCAAAATATCGGTCAGTTCATCAGGGGTTTTAGTTTGCTCTTGAGCTAAAGTCAATTTAGGAAATAAAACTATTCCAGAAGAAACAGTTAAACTCATTAATAAAGAACTTAATAATGTTATTGATAATTTCTGAAATTGAATCAAAAATTTACTTTGGGAACGACATAAGATTTGAGAAATAATCATTTTTAACTTATAAAAGTTGTTAGTTAAAGATTTGTTGGTTGTCAGAACCTAAATTATATGGCCATAGCCTTGATTATTGCCGAATGTTACTGCTTTAAGGACTGATTATGAAATATTTAGACCTTCTGTAAAACTGAGAGTTAGATAAATTACAATACACAAACTATCAATTTTTATTACTATGGCTTTTTGATTTGAGATTTTTAACTTATTTAATTGTTATACTAGGGAGAAAAAACCTTGACCAATACACCAACTAAATTGTTAATCGCAGCTAGTGGCACTGGCGGACATTTATTTCCAGCGATCGCTACGGCTGACCAATTAAAGGATTATCAGATCGAATGGCTAGGAGTACCCGATCGTCTAGAAACTAAGTTAGTCCCATCTGAGTATTCTCTCCATACTATATCAGTTGAAGGTTTTCAACAGAAATTTGGCCTGGGAACTTTAAAAATTTTGAGTGGACTTATTGGCTCTATTCTAAAGGTAAGACATATACTTAAGCAGGGAAACTTTCAAGGATTGTTTACCACAGGCGGTTATATTGCTGCTCCGGCCATTATTGCTGCTCGTTCTCTGGGTTTACCAGTTATTATCCATGAGTCTAATGTTTTACCTGGGAAAGTCACACGCTGGTTTAGTCGTTTATGTGATGTAATGGCAGTGGGTTTTGAGGAAGGGGCAAAATACCTACCTAATGGCAAGACGGTTTATGTAGGTACTCCTGTTAGAGAGCAATTTTTATCTCCCCAAGTGTTAGATATACCTATTCCAGATAATGTCCCTGTAATTGCAGTTGTTGGGGGTTCCCAAGGTGCAGTTTCGGTTAACCAATTAGTGAGAGAATGTGTTCCTGCATGGGTTGATGCTGGTGCTTGGATTATTCACCAAACTGGGGAAAATGACCGAGATGCTTTTAGTGTAGAACATCCCCAATATTTTCCCATGACATTTTATAATAATATGGCTGGTTTATTTCAACGGGCAAATTTAGTAATTAGTAGGGCAGGGGCAGGTACTTTAACAGAGTTAGCAGTTACTCATACACCTTCTATTTTAATTCCTTATCCTTATGCTGCTGATAATCATCAAGTTTATAATGCTAATGTATTTGCAAATCAGGAAGCTGCAAGAGTTTTTAATCAAACAGAATTAACTTCAGACAAACTTAAAACAGTAGTTTTGGAGTTATTAAATTCACCAGAGAAACTGGAAGAAATGAGTCATGGTTCGGAAAAATTAGCAGTAAATGATAGTGCTAAAAGATTAGCAAATTTAGTCGATGAATTATTAAAAAGTTAGATAAAATTTATGTAGGAATAGAGGGTTTAGCAGTAATAGTAAAGTACCAATAAGTCAACAAATCTAGTACGTAACATTTTCCACAGTAAATTGTCGATAATTAAACGTTCATTGAGGTTTTCAAGGGTAGCTATGTGGTATGAGTATTTGTGGCTAAAGTTGAGAAAATTAGCAAGAGGTGAACAAACATATCGCTCTCTAGCAACAAATAATCCTTTGATTTTTTCACCCAGGAGAAAAACAGCTCAAAGACAAATTATTCAAATATTAATAATTGCTTGTTTGCTACCTTTATTATTTTTCATAGTACCAGCTTGGGGGCAATCTACTTCTATTAATAATAATTTCAAAACAGCTCCAGTAGAACTTAATGGTCAAGACTTATTTCAAGTAGCAGGTAATGATAATACAAATTTGACGGCTGCTAAACGGGCTGAAATAATCAGTTCAAAATTAAAAGATATCTTAAACTCAGGTGAATCTATAGAAGTAGACATAGACCAGCAAAATCAAGAAACAATTCTGCGTGTTAATAGTAACTATCTTCTGACAGTAACTGCAATAGATGTCAAAGGAAGAATGAAGATAGAAGAGCAAGCAGTAATCTGGAAATATAAAATTGAAGAAGCTTTAGAATTAGCTCAAACAGAACGTCAGCCACGTTATATTTTTAAAGTATTAATCATCAGTATTATTCTAATTTTAGCTGGTTTAGCTCTAGAGCTATCTTATCGGTTTTTTGAATTCAAAATCAGTAATTTCTTTGAGGAAAGATATCCTCAATTTGTCAACTATTTACCTACAATTTTGCCATTAACAGGAATTGCTGTTAGAGTCATAGTCTGGATAGTAGTTGTCTTCTATATAACTGATTTAATACCATTAATTCGCGACTATCGTAATCAAGTATTAAACATTTTAATAGAGAGTTTTACTTCTCCTATTTTTACTCTAGGTAGCAAAGGTTTTTCCATTTTAGACATAATGTTTTTAGTAGGATTAAGCATTATAATGTGGAAAGGAGTCGGAGCTTTTATTAAAATCTTCAGAACTAAAATTATTGGATTAACAGGAGCAGAGCAGAGCGTTCAAGATACAGTTAGTTTCTTAGTTCAGTATGGCTTGATTTTCTTAGGTCTACTTATTATTCTGCAATTATGGGGTGTAGATGTTAGTTCTTTAGCAATTATTGCTAGTGTCCTTGGTGTAGGTATAGGTTTTGGTCTACAGAATATTGCTAACAATTTCATGAGTGGCATTATTATAATTTTTGAGCGACCTATTCAAGTTGGTGATTTTATTCAAGTTGGAAACTTAGAAGGTATTGTTAAACGGATTGGTTTACGCAGCACTTATATTACTACTTTAGATGACACTTCTTTAATTGTTCCTAACTCTCGTTTTCTAGAAAATGAAGTTTTAAACTGGAGTCACAACAACCCGCGTTCTCGGATAAAAGTTCCCATAGGAGTTGCTTATGGTTCTGAAATTAAGTTAGTTAGAAAAGCTATTTTAGCAGTAGCTAAAAGTCATCCAGAGGTATTATTACATCCATCACCACAATTATGGTTTCAAGAATTTGGTGATAGTTCTCTAAACTTTGATTTGCTTGTTCACATTAAAGAACCTCAGCACAAAAGTAAGCTGAAGAGCGAACTAAATTATCGTATTGAAGCAAGTCTAAGAAAATATGGAATAGAAGTTCCTTTTCCTCAGCGAGATTTACATTTAAAATCTCCAGAAATAGAGCAAATGATTCAGACTTGGATGCAGAAAAATACT
>NZ_CEZPJD010000042.1:2706-21652 GCF_983059655.1 Okeania sp. | reverse complement strand
ACTCCCCCGCTCCCCTACTCCTTAAAAAAGACTTTTTCAGCAAGCCCTAATTAGGTTCTATTTCTATAGCTCGGCGATCAGCTTTTACTGCTTCCAACCATTTTAATAATTGCATTAAAGCATCTCCTAAATTTTTGTGAGCCAAATATAAATCTGGCTTTAATTCAATAGCACGATGATAAATTTTAACAGCTTTCTCTGATTTTTCTAGCTGCATAAAAGCTGTGCCTAATTTATGGTAATACCAAGGATAATCTGGATTTAGTTCCATAAATATGCTGTAGACAATGACAGCTTCATCACCATTTTTTGAATTTCAGGAATGCTTCTCCTAATTTATGGTAATACCAGGGAAATTTTGGGTTTATTTCTATACTTCCTACTCGCTGAAAATGATAATTTTGTACCTAACCAATATGGGAATTGCTATAGAGAATAAAAATGTAAATAACTGATTTTAGAAGAAGTTATAACAAATTATTCCCAGTTAAACTTCATATTTAAATATGCTTCAAGCTTTTGGTTATAGGGCTGAAATAATTCAGAAAGTTGACGACGTAAGCTAGCATCAATTGGAGGATAAGAACCAGGGAAATACTTTTTATATTCTAATAGTTGATAATTTGGTAGACCTAAAAAATTAAAAACTTGTTTGGTTGTCGCTGTAGGATTTTCATACATATCCTCGCTTTTCAATATTAAAAGCTGTTCTCTAGGGAAAATATTTATCCATTTTTTCAGAAAATGTATGTATAAGCTTGCCCTGAAATAGGCTGACATTTTGTTGATTAGTTTTTGATAATTTTGAGGGTTGTCGTTTATTTCTGTAAGAATTTTCATTTCTTGGGGTACAAATTCTGTAAATTCCTTTGACTCTTTTCCCAAACTTTTAGCCATATAAAAGTGAGAAATTGTTCTATCTACTGGGTTTCTTAAAATAGCAATTATCTTAATTTTGGGAAAATTATCTAATAAATTTTTTCCTACTTCATCAGAATACATATAGTTAGGAGTAGCTTCTCCAGTAATAAATTTTCCCTGCTGAGGTAGTTGAGGAAAATGTGCTAAATACCAATCTATTCCTTTGTGAAATTTCTTACTAAAAAAATTGATTTCTTTTTGTAGAGCAGGAATTACATTGGGATGGTGACATAGATAACTATAAAGTGATGATGTTCCCCCTTTAGGTGTGCCAATAATGATAAAACTTGGTTGACCAAGTTGTTGAGAATTCCAATGATTTTTTACAAATTTTGGATGAGATACTAAAAGTTTGTTATAGGTGGCTTTTTGATAATAATTAATTGCTGTATCAAGTTCGCCCTTCTCTGTAAGAATGTCTGCCAAATTTATATATGCTTCTGGAAAGTTTGGTTGTAGTTGAATTACTGTTTGATAACATTGAATTAATTCTTCTGATTGAGTGGGTTTAAACTGAGCTAATTGAAAACTATAAATACCTCTTAATTTTTCATAAGCTGCAATGGCATCTGGTTGTAGTTTAATTGCCTTAAGATAACAAGCGATCGCCTCATCTGGCTGGCCTATTTCCAGCAAAGCATCTCCTAATAAAGAATAAAATTGATGCCAGTCTGATTTTATTTCTATTGCTTTTCGGTAACAAGCGATCGCTTCTTCCGTTTTCCCTTGTTTTTTTAGGGCCATTCCTAAATATTGATAATACCAAGGAGAATTTGGGTCATTTTCAATGGCATAGCGATAAGTTTCTACAGCTTTATCCCATTTTTTTAATCCGATAAAAATTTGCCCTAAATTATAATGAGACCAATAAGAATCTGGCTTAATTTTAATTGCTTGACCATAGGCAATTATCGCTTTATTCCATTTTTTTAATTCTACTAAGGCAAGTCCCAAATTGTGATGAGCAAAATATAAGTTAGGGTCAATTTCAATTGCCTGCTGATAAACTGCTATAGCTTCTTGCCAATTTTTCAATTCCATCAAAGCTTTTCCCAATTTATTATAAACCCAGGGAAAATCTGGCTTAAGTTTAATAAAATTACGATAGGCATTGATAGCTTCCTGCCAATTTTTTAGTTCCATCAAAGCATCGCCCAGTTTATTATAAGACCAAGGAAAGTTTGGCTCTTTTTCTATAACTTGACGATATGCATTAACAGCTTCATTCCATTTGTTTAACTGTAGAAATACTTCTCCTAATTTCTGGTAATGCCAAGGAAAATTTGGGTCAATTTTTATAGCTTGAAGGTAGGCATTGATAGCTTTATTCCATTGTTGCTTCTGCACATATAGATCGCCTTGATTAATATGCTCCTTTAGTGATGCTTGTGGAGCATTTTTAAGCTGCACAGTTTCTGGAAGCTTGGCAACAATAATGTCATCTTCTATAACTCCTGACTCATAACTAATTTTGTACTTAGGATTAATCTGAAAAATAGCTTTATGTACATCAGTTTCTGTAATAGGCCAAGGCTTTTCTAATAAGCGACGCTCGTCGATTAGAATAGTATGATTTTTGATGTAATGCTTGGCAATTATTTCTAGTTCCTCAATAATGGGATATGCTACTTTTCCTCCAGGTAAAACATCCGAGCGATGAACATTTAGCCAGAAAGTAGCACTATTTTCTAAGTTAGCAAGGATATTTGGCAACCATTTGAGAGTATCGCCATATAGTAGTTCAACTGAGGATTGATGAGCAAATTTTTCACAGGCTTTCTGGTAAAGTATTTCATCAATTTCTATGCTAAAAATCTTGTTAAAGCCTAGTTTTATAGCAGCTTCTATTGTTGTACCTAAATAGGTACCAGTTTCAATCAAAACTGGATTTATATATTTTGCTAGAGTATCTTTCTTAATCGGCATATTTAGCTTGACTTCTTGAGATTTAAGAGTTTTCATTGGAAATGCAGAAACATAATCCTATTAAAAAGGGAATAGGGAATTTCAACAATTAATAATTAATAATTACCTCTCCTTGAAAGCAGATAGGATTGACAAAGAGATGAAAATTTTTTGTTGTTTCTCCTTTCTCCTTGCTCATGAGAGGATTTTTACCTTAATTATTCGCTAAAGAAGAGAAAACAGCATTAAATAGTAACTTTCCACAATAATTAATGGATACTTCAGAGAGGATTTTTTGATGAGAAAAAAACTCAATCTAGATTTACATCTTACTTTGAAAATACTATATAGCAATTACTGTAAGGCGTGATGTACAAATTCCCTTCTGCCTTCTGCCTCCTGCCTTCTGCCTTTCCCAATCAAAATATAAATTTCCTACAGATTATAAAAAATTTTGTCAAAGAATTTTTGCAGATTTTTTGTTCTTAAATATTCAGGAATTTGATTTTCCAGAACATAAGGCTCTCTTAATACCTGTTGATATAACTCTTCATTTGTATCTAATTCGATAATCCGAGAAATTACTTCTGACTCACTAGAAAAATTATGATAATTAACAAAAGATTTAGGGTTAAATTCTTTGTCAATCCAAATATTTCCCCAATAAATAGGAACTGTCTGAGCGTCCATAGCACGAAATATTTTCTCTGTGGTATATCCTGGGGTACTAGCATTTTCAAATGCAATGACAAATTTATATTGACTTAAAAAATCAAGATACTTTTTCCCCTTTGGAACTAAAAAACCCAAATTATTGAGTACCTTACCTCCTGAATCTACCTGTTTATAGCTACATAGTTTATGAAAGAAATCTATTCTTTTCTTTGCCCTTTGATTGGAAGAAATAAAGCAACAAAATTTATGCTTATGTTTGATAATTTGTTCAATATTTTTGGGTTTTGTCAGTTTAGTGATTGTCTGTAAACCTCCTTGCAAAAAATAGAGGGGTACTCTCAAATGTCTGGGGTCTTCAATATAATAATGAGTCAAAGCAAAATCACACTCTTGAAAGTTTACTTGCTGCATTCCATAGCGCTGAAAGTCTCCTTTACCAAACAAGTAATTATGACGATTTTCACCAGTGTAAAATATTTTTGTACAATCATATTTATGATGTTCTTCCCCAAAAACACTGTAGAATAAAAAGTCTGGCTCTTCAGATATGCAAATATTGTAATTTTGAGTTAAAAATTTATCAAATAAAAATAAACTTTTATGATTAAATGTTCGCCAAAAATCTACAAATTTAACTTTGATTTTTTGGTTTTTGGATACAGTTAATCGTGTTTTTTTCCTTGGGGGTTGAAGCTGGATTGCTTTTTCATAACAAGCTGTTGCTGCTTCTTGCAGGTCTTGTTTTTCTAATGCTTTTCCTAATGTATTGTAGCACCAAGAAGAATTAGGTCGCATTTCCAGAAACTGACGATAAGCTGTTACAGCTTCAGACCATTTTGAAAGCTCCATTAGAGAATTTCCTAGTCGCTTGTAACACTCAGGTACGGCTTTGATTTTGATAACTTGCTGATAGACAGTCACAGCTTTATTCCATTCTTTTTTCGCAGTATAAGCATCTCCTAAAAATTCATACATCCACCAAGGAGAATTAGGTTGATTTTTGGTTGCATACTGATAGTATTCAATGACTTCATCTAACTTTTTTTGTTGTAGCAGAATCTCCTTTAACTTGCGGTAGACATCCCAAACATCGGGTTTGATTTTGAGCAAGCTTTGATAGTATTTTTTTGCTAATTCTAATTCTCCTTGTTGTTTGAGAATATCCCCTAAATTTTTGTAAGACCAAGGAAAATTTGGATTAATTTCTATAGAGAGCTGAAAACTACTAATAGCTGCATCTATATCTCCTATTTCTTGAAATATTTTTCCTAGTTTATGGTGAACTACCCACAAATTAGGTTGAATTTGAATTGCTGTTTGATAATAATTTATTGCTTCAGTTAACTCTCCTTGTTTAACAACAGCGTCGCCTAAATTTTGATAAGCACTTGCCAAATATGGATGAAATTTTATTGCTTGTTGGAAATGAACAATCGCCTCTTCTATTTCTTCATTTTCTAGCAATTTTTTTCCCTGTTTTAAATATTCTGATGCTTGAGGATAGTCAGCTTCTAAATTTAATGCTTTTTCCTGACATTCTCTGGCTAATTCTATTTTTCCTATTTGTTGCCAAATTTTTCCTAAATTCCTATAAAAACCTGGAACATTTGGTTTGATTTTGATTGCTTTTTCGTAATATTCAATTGCTAATTGCCATTGTTTTTCTTGGGCATATAAACTGCCCAAATTAGCATGAACTTCTGCCCAGTCTGCCTGTTGATTTATTGCTTTGATATACCATTCTTTTGCTTCGTCTATTTCTCCCATTTTGTGGAAAATATTTCCCAATGTTTTATAGATAGGTAGAAAATCTGGCACTATTTCTAATACTTGGTTACAAGTTGCTGTTGCCTCTTCTAATTTTCCTTGAGTTAAATATAATTCTGCTTTTTGATACAAATTTGTTAGATTTATTTGTTTGTTCATCTTGACTTGAAACCTAATTTTCTGGTCATATAGCAAAGAACAAGTTAGTTAAGACTTATGCTGATGATAAACTTGAGACAGAGAAATGCTTTTTCTGCTGTTCCCTGTTCCCTGTTCCCTGCTATACTAAATTACTGCGGTAGAATAGTTATAATAGGGCTCGTAGTTTTGCTCTAGCAATAATAGTAAGTATTTCAGAGGCTCAAGCCCGACTACAAACAAAAATTTTATATATAAGTAATTATCCGAACATGATATTATATCATGTCCGGTAGAACAGTTATAATAGGGCTGCGTAGTTTTGCTCTAGCAATAATAGTAAGTATTTCAGAGGCTCAAGCCCAACTATTCTCCGAAGCAGCCAAATATTGGGACTTAAAAACTCTCTACGCTGACCAAAAGTAGAAACCGGGTTGATCTTAAATGCCTCACCATACTGACATTTGCCTCCCATAAACCTGGTTTCTTAAACACTTCCATTGCAAGCAGATTTGATCTTAATATTAACTCCCGTAGCATTAGTGTAATTAATTGTAGGGGCGAATCACCATTCTCCTCTACAGAAGTTAGGAGGGAAGAGAATTAACTCTCCAACAGAAAATCGGACTCGCTAGAAATCGGTCAACACAAAATCGGACTCGCTAATATTTGGCGCTCCTTCTAAAACGGCAAATCGGCCACCATCTCCAAAACCAGAGAAGGCACCATTGGGGTTGTAGTATAAAGATCCTGTGTAGCGGTTGTAAACGATATCTGCTGATGAGCGGCTAGCAGCAGAGCTGCTGTTAACGATATCGAATTCATGGTCGATGCTAAAACCTCTACCATTACTACTATTTAAGGTTATAAAGGTGGCTTTGTTAAGGAAAATATCATCTACACCAGGTGTAAAGTCAACAACTCTGTCTACACCTAATGCTGGGCTAAACGGTGCGCCGATATTGAAGAAGAAATTGTCTCTGCCACTACCACCAATTAACACATCGTCGCTACCGTGACCAGCAAGGTTATCGTCTCCACTACCACCATTAAGAGTATCACTACCACCTTGGCCTAAAAGGGTATCGTTTCCACTACCACCATATAGCTTGTCGTTGCCACTGCCACCAATTAGATCGTCGTTTCCACTACCACCATCTAGCGTGTCGTTACCACTGCCACCAATTAGGTCGTCGTTACCACCACCAGCTCTTAAAATATCGTTGCCTCCGCGACCATCTAGCAGGTCGTAGAAACGACCACCACTAAGTATGTCTGGACCATTACCACCAATTAAAGTAGCCATATTTATTTCCTCATTACTACAATGTTTACAGAGAAAATTCTAAATCAAGTTATTTTTACTCAATAACTCTTATATAGGTATATTAAGTCAGCAACCCATCTCGAACAACTAACAAAAATTAGCAATCTTGTTATAATCCCATTAGCAAATTTTCAACAGGAGGACATCTAATCTTGCTAGCTAAAGACCAACCCTTTTCCGAAGCAGCCGAATATTGGGACTTGAAAACCCTTTATGCTGACATGGCCTCTGCTAAAGGTCGCCATCTAACACCTACTGAAAAACTACATCTGCAGGGTCTTCTATCTGGCTATAGTCCTGGAGAAATTGCCGAAAAACTCCATAAAAATGCCAACGGAGTTGAGGTGGCTTTGTGTCACACTCTATACCACTATGTCAGAATTCTGGTAGGCAAACAAGATGAGAAAATACAACACTGGAGAAATATTTGTGAATGGTTGGAAGAAGCAGGTTATAAGTCTCATTCCCCCCTGAAACCAGAGTCAGATGATTGTTTATCAGCTAGGTTTTCGATCAAAAAAGCTAATGTAGTGCTAGATAAAAATCAAATTATAGTTGATATCAACCTGCGAATAGTCGCTGACTCACCAGTAGAATTTGCGATCGCTGAAAATATCAAATACCACACAGAAGAAGAACAATCTTAGGAGTTTAGAAAATTATGGAAGAGGGGGGTGTGTTAGGATAGATTACTGAATCAGCTTTAAATTCATAATTTCAGCCGTAAATACGCACCCTAAAATTTTGCACTAAATTAGCTATGTCAGTCTAGCAGTAGTGGACTGTTTCAGCTAAAATAGTGTGTTGAAGTATAGCATTACTTTTGGGAATTAGTATTATAAGTTTACTGCTAATATCTACTTTGTTTTGCTTTTTTCATTTTCTAGTAGATTTCTTATTGTTTCATATAAAATTAAACGGCCTACTACAATTTTGCTAACTCCATGATTTTTAATAGCTGTTTTAAATTGACAATTATATCCGGTGTCCATAACTGTTTTCCTAAATTATCATTATCAAAAAAATCCCCTAATAGATAATAATGTGAAAGACTACAAAAATTACTTATCCGCCAATATAAAGCATTAACATAGTTGGGAGAAAAAATTTCAATTACTTTAGTTTCTGGACTACAAAATACGAGATTTGTTAATCCAGCTCCATGAGGTGCAATAACAACTTCAGCAGCAGCCATATATGATGCTTGTTCTGCTATGGACATTGATTCTAAGGTCAGACTAACAAAGCCAAATTTATCTAACAAATTTACAACTTCCTCTTCATTAATAACTCTACGCCATGATGCTAGCTTTCTACTAAGATATATACGTTTTGGTTTATGAGATACTTCATTAATATTTTGAGGTTTCAAAAATAAATTTCGGAGAAACTCACAACTCCATTTATTTACCCATATTTCTCTTTGTTTAGCCGCACATGAAGGCACTATTAATTGTTTTGCTTTTATGTGAGGATACAATCTACTTTCTATTATTTTATCTTGGGAAATTCCCAATGCTTCTAAACTTTCTTTCTGAAATTTTTTTTCGCAACTACTAAAAATAAACTTATCTATTTTAATATCTGTTCGACGTAATAAATCTATCCGTGCCACTACATCAAACATCCAGTGAAAAAAATTATTTTCTCCCCACTTTGCTGACAAAAAAGCTACATTTTTATTTATGTAGTAAATAGGAGGTAATTGGGAGGAGGATATAATTGCTGTGGCACAACCCGTAGAAACGTCTGATACTAATTTATTATCTGAACTAATAACTGCAGTTGTTCCGAATTTGGCACAACCTCTTCCTTCTGGGACTATTGCTACAAATGCTTCTGCTAATTGAAATTTTTTTTCTTTAAACCTGGGATGAAGTTTGCCATCTATTGTTTGAGGTGCTAAGAAAGTTATTGGTATTTCTGGATAGATTTTTATATGAATAGTATTACTGTCTAAAGAACTAGATATAATTTCCCAGTCTCTTGTTAATTTAAAAAATTTTTCGAGCCAATCTAGGGGTAATTTTTCTTCAAGAGACCAAATCCTAGCTGCATCTTGACGACCTTGTTTTGTGAGGATATATTTTATATTTTTATGAACTTCATCATAACCTGGTCTCAATTTTAGGGCTTGGATTAAATAAGGTATTGCTTCGGAAAACTTTTGCTGTTGAACATAAGCATCTCCTAATGCTCCATAAGGCAAACAAGAATTTGGGTTGATTTCTATAGCTTTTTTGTAACTGACGATCGCTTCTTCTATCAAGCCTTTTTTCTGTAAAACATCCCCTAATTTTTTGTGGAGTGTATCTTTATGTGTGGCAAGTTTTAAGGCACTAGAATAAGCTAAAGCTGCTTCATCCCATTCTTGATTTTGTTGATAAATGTCTCCCATTAATTTATAAGGCCAAGATAACTTTTGATTCAGTTCTATAACAACTTTACAAGCAGTAATAGCTTCTTTGAATTTTCCTTGCTTCAGGAGAATCTGATTTAATTTACGGTGAATATTCCAAGCATCTGGCTGAATTTCTATCACTTTTTGATAATAGTCTCTTGCAGCATCTAATTTTTTTTGGTCTTCTAGAATTTCACCTAATTTTTTGTAAGGTAAAGGAGAATTTGGGTTGATTTCTATAGCAAGTTTAAATTCTATAATAGCTGTATCTAACTCTCCTATTTCTTGAAATACTTTTCCTAGTTTATGATGAGCTATAAACAAATCTGGTTTTAGTTCGATTGCTTGTTGATAAGATTTAATTGCTGGATGTAATTCTTTTTTTTCAACTAAAGCATCACCTAATTTTTGATAGGCATTTGCCAAAGATGGATTGAATTTTATGGCTTCTTGGAAATGAGCGATCGCCTCTTCTATTTCTTCATTTTCTAATAAATTTTTTCCCTGTTTTAAATATTCTGAGGCTTTCGGATATTCAGCTTCTAAACTTAATGCTTTTTCCTGACAATCTCTGGCTAATTCTATTTTTCCTATTTGTTGCCAGATTTTTCCTAAATTACGATAAAAACCTGGTACATTTGGTTTTATAATGATGGCTTCTTGGTAAAATTTTATTGCTAATTGCCATTGTTTTTCTTGAGCATATAAGCTGCCCAAATTTGCATGAACTTCTGCCCATTCTGGCTGTTTATTTATTGCTTTGAGATACCATTCTTTTGCTTTGTCTATTTCCCCCATTTTG
The DNA here is from genome assembly GCF_983059655.1 of Okeania sp. Lineage (NCBI taxonomy): Bacteria > Bacillati > Cyanobacteriota > Cyanophyceae > Oscillatoriales > Microcoleaceae > Okeania > Okeania sp. The sequence continues at coordinate 11,716 of NZ_CEZPJD010000042.1, read as the reverse complement.
TGGAAAATATTTCCCAATGTTTTATAGATAGGTGGAAAATCTGGCATTATTTCTAATGCTTGGCTACAAGCTGCTGTTGCCTCTTCTAATTTTCCTTGAAATAAATATAATTCTGCTTTTTGAGATAAATTTATGAGATTTATTTGTTTGTTCATCTTGAGCTGAGTTATTTCAGTAACTCTATATTATTAGAGATGTCTAATAACATCAGCAATTCCCACATTAATTTTCATTTATTCAGAGGTAATAGGGAATAGAAGATAAATAAGTATAAGTCTACCTCATTAGGTTAAGAAACATTATATTATCGGAGATGTCTAATAACATCGGCTATTTCCAAATTAATTTTCATTGTAGTTTTGCTCTAGCAATAATAGTAAGTATTTCAGAGGCTCAAGCCCGACTACAAACAAAAATTTTATATATAAGTAATTATCCGAACATGATATTATATCATGTCCGGTAGAACAGTTATAATAGGGCTGCGTAGTTTTGCTCTAGCAATAATAGTAAGTATTTCAGAGGCTCAAGCCCAACTATTCTCCGAAGCAGCCGAATATTGGGACTTGAAAACTCTCTACGCTGAATAAAAGTAGAAACCTGGTTTATCTTAAATGCCTCACCATACTAACATTTACCTACCATAAACCTGGTTTCTTTAACATTTCCATTGCCAGCAGATTTGATCTTAATATTAACTCCGGTAGCATTAGTGTAATTAATTGTAGGGGCGAATCACCATTTTCCTCTACATTTGTTAAAATTCTCCCACAAACTTCAAAATCAATAACTATAATGTCCCAAGCTTTTCTAACTCCAAAAGTAAGTGTAATTATTCCAGTATATAACTGCGAACTCTACATCATCCAAGCAATAGAAAGTGTATTTAAACAAACCTATACTAACTATGAAATTATTGTTATAGATGACGGTTCCACAGATAATACCCGTCAAGTATTACAACCATACATGACAAAAATTCGTTATTTTTATCAAGAGAATAAGGGATTATCTGCAACTCGTAACCGTGGCATTAAATTGGCAAAAGGAGAATTAATTGCTCTCCTAGATGCTGACGATTTATTTCTCTCTTATAAACTAACAGAACAAGTTGCTATTTTTGATGCTCAACCAAATATTGGTTTAGTACAAAGTGGGTGGCGAGTTGTCAATGAAAAAGGAGAAAAAATTCAAGATATTGAACCTTGGCATAAATCTCCAGAACTAGATTTAATAAGTTGGTTAAAATGGAAAACTACTAATCCTAGCGGGATGATGTTTCGCAAAGAATGGTTAGAAAAAGTAGGTGGGTTTAATGAAAAATTACGCAGATTAGAAGATTTTGATATTGTCATTCGATTAGCTTTAGCAGGTTGTCAATCTACTTGGTTTCCTAAAGTAGCTGTATGCTATCGTCAACATAGCAGTAATATGACTAGAAATTTACTTGCTCAAACAGCAGTAGAAGAAAAAATTTTAGATGAACTTTTTTCTAACCCCAATCTTCCTCCAAAAATTCAACAACTAGAAAAGGAGTTACGCTACGGTTCCCTAATTTGGAATTGTTGGTGTTTATATAAATCTAGCTACTTCGCTGAAATGGCTGATTATTTATATAAGTCTTTAAAATTTTCCTCTTTTTCTGTTCTTAAAACTATCTGTGATTGGCTCTATTATTTTGAATATTATGCTGCTCTAGAAAACTATAATTTTAATTCTGTATTTTTGCATCAATTACCAGAATGGCAACAATTAATAACTACAATTATGCCAAATGGTTTACCACTGATTAGTATTGTAATTCCTGCCTACAATAATGCTGATTATATTCTCATAGCCATTAAAAGTATCCTGGCTCAAACTTATACTATTTATGAAATTATTGTTGTTGATGATGGTTCTACCGATAATACTCATCAAGTTTTGGAACCCTACCTAAATCAAATTAAATATGTATATCAAGAAAATCAAGGACCATCAAAAGCGCGGAATCATGGCATAGAAATAGCTCAGGGAAAATATATTGCCTTTCTGGATGCCGATGACTTTTTTCTACCCGAAAAATTAGCCGAACAAATAGGATGTTTTGCAGAAGATTCTACTTTAACTATGGTGCAAAGTGGTTGGAGATTTGTTGATGAGGAAGGTAGTACTATTAAAGATGTTAAACCTTGGGAAAATGGTGCAGAATTAGACTTAGAAAATTGGTTAATCTGGCAAGCAACTTTACCTAGTGCAATGATGTTTAGAAGTGATTGGTTAAAGCTGAATGGAGGATTCGATCCGCGATATATTCCAGAGGATTTAGAAATAGTTTTACGATTAGCTTTAACTGGGGGAAAAGCTACTTGGTTACAGAGAGTAGGTGTTTGTTATCGACAGCATAATAGTAGTGTTTCTGGATTAGGAAATCGACAAAAAATTACTCAAGAATTGGAAAAACTATTAGATGATTTTTTTAGCAAACCTAATTTACCTCTCTCAATACGTCAAATAGAAAATAAAGTAAAATATCGTTCCCTACTTTGGAATTCTTGGCGCTTATATCAGGCAGGTAATTTTTCCGAAATGGCTGCTTATTTGCAAAAATCTTTAACTTATACTTCCGCCTCTACCACCGAAGCAATTTATACTTGGATAGAATTATTTAGCAAACTTGCTCGTCAAGAAGGAAATGAATTTAATGCCTATAATTTTAGTCAATTACCAGAGTGGAAAAAATTAATTAGTAATCTTTTTAATCCAGTAGTACCGAGAGTCAGCGTAATTATTGCCACCTATAATAATGCCCACTATATATTAGAAGCGATCGCCAGTGTTTTTAATCAGACTTATACCTCTTATGAAATAATCGTAATTGATGATGGTTCTACAGATAATACCCGCGAAGTTTTAGAACCTTATTTAGATAAAATTCGCTATGTTTATCAAGAGAATAAAGGAGTATCCCACGCCCGAAATTTAGGTTTAGAAATGGCAGGGGGAGAATTTATTGCTTTTCTGGATGCTGATGATTTTTTTCTACCAGATAAACTGGCAAAACAGGTAGCTATTTTTGATACTCGTCCTTCTCTTGGTATTGTGCATAGTGGTTGGCGTTTAGTTAATGAAAAAGGGGAGAAAATTTCTGATATAGAATTATGGCATGGCTCCCTAGAATTAGACTTAGAAACTTGGGTAGTTTGGAAACCTGTAACTATTTCTATGATGTTTCGTCGGAGTTGGATAAAAAGTGCAGGAGGTTTTGATACTCGCTGGCATCATGGAGAAGATATCGATTTAGTATTGCGTTTATCTGTAAATGGTTGTGAGGCAGTTTGGTTGCCAAAAGTTACTTATTGTTATCGTCAACATCATCGGAATGCTACTAGAAAATCTACCCACCAAGCTGTTAGTATGATGGGTGTTTTAGATAACTTTTTTAACAGACAAAATTTATCAACATCTATTCGTAAATTAGAGGAAAAATCTCGTTATTATACTTTGAGTTGGTTAGCATGGCAGGCACATCGAAATGAGAATTTAGTTGAGATGAGTCAATATCTACGACAAGCTGTAAAATATACTCCTTTATCTATGACAGAAACTATTTATCATTGGATTGATAGTTTTAATAGTCTTTATCAACAATATGGTTATAAATTTGATGCTTATGATTTAACAAATTCGGATATTTGGCAACAGTTAATGTCAGATATTTTTGTGAAGTAAGAAGGAAGAGGAAAGAGGGAAGAAGGAAGAAGGAAGAGGAAAGAGGGAAGAAGGAAGAAGGGACAACCAGGAAGATTGATTATTTATATTCCGTTATTTTTGTAAAGCTAAGAAGGAAGGAGGTGGAATGGGCATCTTGCCCGTTCCTGATATTTTCGGGCAGGTAGGATACCCACCCCACTTATATTCATCTCGCCCCTCAGCAATGCCGTAAATTTAAGTTTTTTCCAGCTTTTAAACCTTCTTCCTTCTTCCTTTTTCTTCCTTCTTTTTTCTTACTTCTTACTTCTTCTTGCTTCTTTTTTCTTACTTCTTCCTTTTTCTTCCTTCTTCCTTCTTCCTTCTTCAAATTGGTAATATGCAATTATTAAAATTAGCATCACTAAAATTAGTACCACTTAAATTAGCGTCACTGAAATTAACACCATTGAGATTTGCACAGCTAAGATTTGCGCGACTGAGATTAGCTCCAATCAGGTTAGCATCTTTCAGACTAGCATGACTGAGGTTAGCATAACTCAGGTTAACGCCACTAAGGTCGATACCATCCAAGTTAACACCCCACAAATCAGCTGCCATTAAGTTAGCACCACTAAGATTGACATCACTTAGATAAGTATGCCAAAGGTGGGCACGATTAAGGTCACTTCCACTCAGGTTAGCACCCTTGAGGTTAGCACCACTAAGATTCACACCACCCAAGTTAGCATTGCTAATATTAGCATTTTCTAGATTTGCATCCCACATAGCTGCTACTCGTAGACTAGCACCACAGAGATTAGCATTGCTGAGGTTGGCACGATTGAGATCGACACGATTTAGTTGAGCATTACTGAGGTCATTACCTTGTAAGTTTCTTCCTTGTATTTTGTGATTAACAATGTGCCAAACTATATACCATTTTTGGTCAAGTCTAGTTATTTCACTGAGTTTTACACCCTTAAGTTGAGCATAACTAAGATCGACATTTTTCAGTTGAGCGTGACTGAGGTCAGCATTGCTTAAATCTACTCCCTTCAAAATAGCACCTGTTAGATCGGCATTACGAAGATTGGCATTACAGAGTTTAGCATTAGTGAGATTAACATTGGTGAGATTAGCTGTACTCAGATCGACTTGATTCATTTTAGCGCTATTAAGTTGAGCATTGCAAAATTTAGCAGCACTCAGATGAGCATTTGTCAGGTTGGTATTACTCAGATCGGCAGCACTGAGGTCAGCAGCAGTCAGGTTGGCAGCAGTTAGGTTGGCACCGCTCATTTCCGCATCCTTAAGGTCAGCAGCGCTCAGGTTGGCACCGCTCATTTCCGCACAGTTGAGTTGAGCTGACATTAACTTAGTTACACTTAAGTTGGCCTCCTTTAAATAAGCTCCAATTAGGTTAGCTCCTCTCAAGTTAGCGTTACAAAGGTTGACTCTTCTGAGATCTGAGTGATTATAACAGTTGCTATCAAGATTTTGGATTTGGCAATAGAGAAGATGGCGATCGCACATTCCCAAATTTACTCCTTCTAAGTTAGCATTCCGGAGATTAATATTACTGAGGTCAGCACCTCGAAGATCGGAATGACTGAGGTTGACTCCTTTGAGATTATTATTTATGGGTTGCTGGTTAACAATTTTCCAGACCAAATGCCATTTCTGGTCTATTTTTGTCAAATAATTTATTTTTGTTTTTCGGAGGTTAACGTAGTTAAGATTAGCACTACTAATATTTGCATGACTGAGGTCGGCATTGAAGAGATTTGCATGAGTGAGGTCGGAATCACTCAAATTTACACGGGTTAGATTAGTATGACTAAAGTCTGTATTCTTGAGATTAATATTTATAAGTTTGGCAGCACTAAAGTTACTTCCACTGAGGTTAGAATTACTCAAATTCACTTTTCTAAGTTGAGCGCCACTGAAGTTAGAATTACTGAGATTTAAACCTTCAAGGTCGATGCTGGTTAGACGAATTTTTCTCAGGTCTTTACCAATAGTTTGCTGATTAACTATTTCCCATATTAATAACCATTTACGATCGAATTTTGTTTCTTTATTTAATTTAGTCCCCTTAATATTTGTACCTCGAAATTTACTACCTCTTAAGTCTGCACCACGAAGATTTGCATTAGTTAAGTTAGCATTATTTAGGTTAGCAAGACTGAGGTCTGCACCACTAAGGTTTGCATTAGTTAAATTAGCATTAATTAGGTTAACACTCCTAAGTTTTGCCAGGCTAAGATTAGCATTTTCAAGATTAGTATTTTTGAGGTTAGCATCCTTCAGATTAGCACCTCTTAAATTAGTTTCTGTGAGGTTAGCATCTCTAAGATGAATACTACTTAGATCGCTATCTTTTAAATAGGCAAAACTAAAATTTATGCCTTGTAGGTCTAACCCATTAAGGGTTAATCCCCTCATATTAGCTCGGATAAAATTCCGTTTTCCTGTAGCGTATAACTCTATTAGTTTAGATACATCCCAAGTATATTGGGACAATGCTAATTTAGCTTTAGGTTGTTGTTGTTCTAAGAGTATTGAATATGCAGTCCATTGTACTTCTATTGACTGATCCTGCAAGGCCATGAGTAACAAATCTAGTCCTAAATCTCCGTATTTGAGGGTTTCGGAAACTGCTGCTATTCTCACTTGTACTTCACCATATAGTAAGTATTCTTTGACTGCTTCAAGGTTATTGAGAAGAGGGGCAGTAGATGGAGAGGATGATGTTGTGAAGGTAGTATCCAGCGGAGGGATTTGATTCAAATTGTTACTCATTTTCCTTAGCCTGATAGATATATGAAATAACTTTAACTGAAAATCAAACTTTTGACATATTTGACGAGTAGTTTTTTAAGGTTTATCGAATAATGAATAATGAATAATGAATAATGAATAATGAATCCTTACTAATTAAGAATTGATAGTTAATAATTATTCGTTCAAAAATTCACGCCTTGAAGCCAACCCTTTAAACCAGAATTATTTAATTCTTAATTTTTAATTGCTGAAAGAGTATTTATTTTTGAAAAATTGGAGAAAATAAATTATTTTTTTATCAACTATTTGAATGTTTAATAAAGTTATAAATAATTGATAATCAACAAAATTATTAGATAGAGTATAATGTGAATCACGGAATAGAATCAATAACTAATTAATTATTAATTGTTTAACAGTTAGGATAATAAAAAATATGAAAACTAAAATTTTACCCCTAATAAAAGACTCAGAAAGTTTAGAAAATCGGCTCAAAGAAATCCCCCAAACTCCGGGAGTTTATTTCATGCGTGATGGTAGCGATCGCCTGCTTTATATTGGTAAATCAAAAAAGCTGAGAAATCGAGTCCGCTCCTATTTTCGAGAAAGTAAAAACCACAGTCATCGTATCAGCTTAATGGTCCAACAAGTGGTAGAAATTGAATTTATTGTCACAGATACAGAAGCAGAAGCTTTAGCATTAGAAGCTAATCTTGTTAAACAGCATCAACCATATTTTAATGTCTTACTCAAGGATGATAAAAAATATCCATATTTATGTATAACTTGGTCAGAAGATTATCCCAGAGTTTTTATTACTAGAAAACGACGATTAGGTAAAGCTCAAGACCGTTATTACGGTCCTTATGTAGATACCAGACTTTTAAGAAATACCTTACATTTAGTCAAACAAATTTTTCCTCTACGCCAACGACCAAAACCTTTATTTAAAGACCGCCCTTGTCTGAATTATGATATTGGTCGCTGTCCAGGAGTTTGTCAGACATTAATTACACCAGATGAATATCATAAAATTGTGCAAAAAGTAGCAATGGTTTTCCAAGGTAGGACAGGAGAATTAATTGATATATTGAACACTCAAATGGCAAAAGAAGCAGAAGCTTTGAATTTTGAAAAAGCGGCAGCTATTCGCGATCAAATTAGAGGTTTAGATTCTCTAAATGCCGATCAAAAAGTTTCTTTGCCAGACGATCGAGTTTCTAGAGATGCAATTGCTTTAGCTGGTAATGATAAATTTGCTTGCATTCAATTATTCCAAATTAGAGCAGGTAAATTAGTAGGTAGATTAGGATTTATTGCTGAAATACCCAATTTATTAACTGGAGAAAGTCGGGAATTAGGAGCAATTTTACAACGGGTTTTAGAATCACATTATCAAACAGTAGAATCTGTAGAAATTCCTGTAGAAATTATTGTGCAACATGAGTTACTAGAAAGTGATTTTTTGACAAGTTGGTTAACAGAAAGGAAAGGTAAAAAAGTAGAAATTTTCGTGCCTCAACGTCAGGGGAAAGCAGAATTAATAGAAATGGTAAAAAAGAATGCTGAATATGAATTGGCGCGGTTGAATAAAATGAGCGATCGTAACACCGCAGCAATGACAGACTTAGCAGAAATATTAGATATGCCAGAATTACCTCACCGTATTGAAGGTTATGATATTTCTCACATTCAAGGTTCAGATGCAGTAGCATCGCGGGTAGTTTTTATTGATGGTTTGCCAGCAAAACAACATTATCGGCACTACAAAATTAAAAACCCAGAAGTGCATTCTGGTCATTCTGATGATTTTGCTAGTATGGCAGAAGTCATTCAAAGACGGTTTCGCGACTATGAAAAACAACCCTCCACAGAGAAACCAGACTTAATAATGATAGATGGTGGAAAGGGACAACTGTCGGCAGTGATGACAGTGATACAAGAGATGGAATTATTAGAGGAAGTGCGGGTAGTGAGTTTGGCAAAGCAACGGGAGGAGATTTTTCTACCTGGAGAGTCGGTATCATTAACAACTAATGCGGAACAACCAGGGGTACAGTTATTGCGGAGGTTGAGAGATGAAGCGCATCGGTTTGCCGTAAGTTTCCATAGAGATAAAAGAAGTCAAAGAATGAAGCGATCGCGTCTAGATGAGATTCCTGGTTTGGGGCATCATCGGCAAAAATTGTTATTAGGGCATTTTCATTCTGTTGATTATATTCGGATGGCAACGGTACAGCAGTTGGCAGAGGTCTCAGGAGTCGGGCCGAAGTTGGCGCAGCAAATTTATGATTATTTTCATCCTTAGAGGTGAAGGAAGAAGGAAGAAGGAAGAGGGAAGAGGGAAGAAGAAAGTTTTAGTTCATCGCGTAAGCGGAACGGAGTTTTATCGCGCTATTATTCAGAGATAATGTAAAACCTCCACTATAAAACAGTCGCCATTACTTGATTTTACTTATGAAATAACTGCCAACAGAGAAAGAGCGATCGTCAGAGGATATCTGAAAAGTTTTTTGATACTGAATTTTGCCCCCCTGGCCCCCCAACTTTGGGG
>NZ_CEZPJD010000042.1:0-2606 GCF_983059655.1 Okeania sp. | reverse complement strand
AAATTACAATTTTCTAAATTTGCTCCTTGTAAATTCGCTTTTTTAAAAGAAGTATTACTTAAATTTAAACCCGAGAGATTAGCATTTTTTAAATTTGCTCCGTCAAATATTGCTCCAGTTAAATTAATCAACTTAATCTGACTAAAATTTACCCCTGATAAATCTGTATTTGTAAAATTAGCACCTTGAAAATTTACCTCTTCTGTAAGTTGCTCCATAATAGCACTAACAAAAAAATTATCTAAACCTGTTGCACCTGAAAAATTTGCACAGCTAAAATTTGCCCCATTCATTTCACCTAAAGTAAAATGTGCTTCCTGAAAATTTGCCCCTCTACAATTAGCATTTCTAAAATGTGAATCCTCATGCCAAAAAGAAGCTCGACTAAAATTAGTATTAATACATACAGCATCATTAAAATAACCCGTAATAAAACAAGTATCACTTAAATCTGCACCTGACAAACAAGCACCTGCTAAAAAAGCGTGTTCAGAACCACTTAAATTAGCATTTTTGAGATTAGCATTAGTAAAATCAAATTGATATAAACTAGAATTACTAAAATTAGCACCTTCAAGATTAGCACCAGTTAAATTAACCCGTGAATCATCATCATGGGAGTCGATAAAATTAATCTCAATATCACTAAGATCTACTCCCTTTAAATCCCGATTTTCTCCTCCTAAATTAACTAATTCCCAAACCAATCGCCATTTAGGGTCAATTTGTGTCGTTTCATCAATTTTACTTTTTTCTAAAATAACACCTTGAAGTTTTGCACCCCTTAAATCTGCACCAACTAAATTTGTTTGATAAAGGTTACAACCTTTTAAGTCAGCATTACTTAAATTAGTATGACTTAAGTCAAGTTCTGCCAAATCTTCTCTAAGATTAAACCCTACTTTTTTAAGCTCCTCTAAAAAATCACTGACTTCTTGTTGCTTAATTTCATTGATAATTTTCTGTCTTTCAGGCAACGATATTTCCAATAAATCTTCGTAGCAAATAGATTGAAAATCGGAAATATTATACCCTTTTTTCTGTTTAGAATTAACTAGGCGATCAAATATTATTTCTGCCTCCTTTAAAGAAACAGAGATTTTTGTCTTGGTGTCACTCTTAAGCTTACAACCAGTTCTGCCATAAGAAAAATTAACCTGGTATTTGTTCCAACCATGGTAAACTATTTTTACTTCATAAACCTTATCTGATTTTTCATCTTGATAACGAAGAAAAGTCTGTTTTATCAACATAATTTTATTTTTACCCTCCATACTATAGTTATATGTTTTTTAAGTTATTAATGAATATTTTTTATAGTCAATACTGCTTTGAAACTATTAGTAATAGTGATATAATTATAACATCAAAAACATCAATAATGAAAATCATAATTAAGACTTTTATTACGATCAAAAAAATCAATCGTATTGTATGATAACAATAGTATCAAAAGTAAGTAATATATTGGATAACAGAATGAAAATAGCAATTATAGGTTGTGGTTATGTAGGTACTGCCGTTGCTCACCTGTGGAATCAAAAAAGTCATCAACTAACTGTAACCACTACTACCCCAGAAAAAGTTTCAGAACTGCAAAATGTCGCGCAAAAAGTAGTAGTAATGAAAGGAAATGACCCTAAAGCGATCGAGAATATACTACAAAATCAAGAAGTAGTATTATTGAGTATAGGAAATCGCGATCGCACTGGTATAGGATATAAACAAACTTATCTAGAAACTGCCCAAACCCTAGTTACTGCCCTGAAAAAAGCTCCTAATATTCAACAAGTAATTTACACAAGTAGTTACTCAGTTTATGGCGACACAAATGGTGAATGGGTAGATGAAAATATCCCCGCTAACCCCACTAGTGAAAATGGAAACATTCTCCATGAAACTGAACAGGTGTTATTATCTGCATCCACTCCCCAACAACAAGTGTGTGTCCTGCGTCTAGGGGGAATTTACGGTCCCGGTAGAGAGCTAATAAAAATTTTTAGTAGGTGGGCAGGTAAAACTCGCCCTGGTACTGGTGATTATTTCACAAACTGGATTCACTTAGATGATATCGTCGGTGCTGTAGAATTTGCTAGAGATAGACAGTTACAGGGTATTTACAACTTAGTTAATGATGCACCAATGAAAGGTAGAGAATTACTGGATAGTTTACATAAATATCAAGGTTTAGAAAAAGTTTATTGGGATGCTTCTGCTTCATCAATGCGCTCTTTTAATGTCAGAGTATCAAATAAAAAATTGAAGGATGAAAGTTTTGAGTTAGTTCATCCGGAAATTGTGTTTTAATAACGGAGGAGTCAGGAGTCATATCATGTCCGGTAGCATCGGAGCGTGTATAAAATTAAGGTGACAATGGTAGAAAACCTTCTGCCTCTCTTGGTGCGCATTCCCTCTCTTGGTCGGCGTTCCGCAAGCGAGCTGGCGGCGGCGCGGGGTCGCACCGCTCCTGCCTCCTGCCTTCTGCCTTCTGCCTTTCTTCCACCAAAGTCTAATTATTTAACCGGACATGATATCAGGAGTCAGGAGGAAATAAAGAAGGAAGTTTTTTGGTCGCGTCAGCGGAACGGAGTTCTATCGCGCTATTA
>NZ_CEZPJD010000041.1:0-22190 GCF_983059655.1 Okeania sp. | reverse complement strand
CATAGGAAGCAGTCATTTTGTTGGTTATTTTCAGATTCACCCCAAATATTTAAAATTAAGTCTGCCCAATGGAGTGTCCTTAGAAGAAACTTTTAATACAGATTCAGAAAAAGTTTATTCTGTAGTTATTAGTCAAGACGGTCAAATTTTAGCCTGTGGTAATGGTAATGGTACTATTCAAGTTTGGAATTTAGAAACAAGAGAAGAATTAGGCATAATTGAAGGTCATACTAATGATGTAGTAGCGATCGCTATCAGCCAAGATGGAAATATATTAGCTAGTGGTAGTTATGACGGGACGATAAAAATTTGGCATTTAGCAACAGAAAAAGAGCTAACTTTACAAAGTCATTTTATGCGAGTTACTTCCATTGCTATTAGTCCTGATGGAGAAAAATTAGTGAGTGGAAGTAGCGATGATTCCATCAAAATTTGGCATATTCCTACAGGTAAAATGCTACATACTTTCCGCGGTCATTCTGACAGTATTTATGCAGTTGATATTAGTCCGAATGGCAAAATATTAGTTACAGGAAGTCACAAGAATATTAAAACTTGGAATCTAGAAACAGGAATAGAAATTTACACATTAGTCGGTCATAATGGCAGAATATTATCTGTGACTGTCAGTCCTGATGGAAAGAAAATAGCCAGTGGTAGTAGCGATAAAAATATTAAAATTTGGCAGCTAGAAACAGGAAAACTTTTACGCACTTTAAGTAGTCATACTAATGATATTAATTCTGTAGTTATTAGTCCAGATAGTCAAACTTTAGTTAGTGCAAGTAGTGACCATACTATCAAAATTTGGCATCTAGAAACAGGGAAACTTTTACGTACTATCAAAGGGCATTCTCGGTGGGTTAATTCCGTTACATTTAGTCCTGATGGAGAAATTTTAGCTAGTGGTAGTTTTGATCGAACTGTTAAACTTTGGAAATTGGGATAAGAAGTTATAAGTCAAAAGTCAAAAGTCAAAAGTCAAAAGTAATATCTTATCAGCTCTGGTTGAATACTTATACCAATTCCCATGCATTATTGCTATACTTGGACAGTACTTCAGTTATTAACTAATTAGCACAAGTAAAATCAATTTTTTACTAATTTCAGCTAAGTTCATGTTAATTATTCTTGTGTTTGCTTCTCCCTGTACGGACGTTGCATGCAACGTCCCTACCCACTCCCCCACTCCCCCACTCCCCTGCTCAACAAAGTGTAGAAAAGTTTTTGAGAAATGGTATTAGGGTTTTCCTATTAAATCTAATATTTAATCTCCCCCCACTCCCTGACCTATCCGTATATCCGTGCCATAATCCGTGTGGGCCACTCCCTCACTTCCCTATTCTCTTTCAGGCAATACTAATTCTACCTCTTTAGCAATCTTTTTCGCTTTTTTCAGATACTTGTGAGCTTGTTGCTGTTGCTTAGGATGAACTTGTAAAATAGTTATACCGAAATAATAGTAATTATAGGCTTGCATAGAATAAAACTCTGTTTCTTGCAGTAACTCTTCTAAATGCCTATATTTTGTCAGAGCTTCCAAATATTTACCTTGAGTAAAAAGCCAGTTAGCATAACATTTTAGCGGATAAGCTATTGACCATTTTTCACCTTGATTGACAGATAAATCTAAAGCTTTTTCATAACATTCTTGTGCTACTTGTATTTGCTTTTTTGCAGAATAATAAATTGCCAACTCTAAAGCCAATAAACATTGTTGATTATTATCTTCTGGCTCGAGTAATTTTTGAGCTAAATCCAAAATATTCTTAGCTACTTTAAAAGATTTCATCGCATTAAAACATCTAGCAATATTCCAGAGAATATTAAACTTTTTAATCCGGTCTTCTCGCTCATTCTGATTATATTTTTGAAAAAAAATTTGAACTTCAGCTATTTGGTCATTAGTGGGATTAAATAGTAATCCAAATAGCTTTTTCATATCCCTTTTCAACTCTTGAGTAATTCCACCGAGTTTTGCATAAACTGCTGCACCAAAAAAATGACGTAAAGCTTTTCTAGGTCTATCTTTTTCCAGATAAACTGCTCCCAAACCATAAAAAGCTAAGGCTTGCCAATAGTTTTTACCAGACTTTGAGGCAATTTTATTAGCTTGTTGACAAGCCACTTCAGCCTTGTTTAAATTCCCTAGATAACGATAAGCTTTACCTGCTATTGAATAAGCAGACATCCGAGCAAAACGAATTTTTTCGTCTGACTCATCTTTTTCCCTAGTAATATCAATAATTTGTTCGCTAATATTTAGCGCTTGACTATTTTTGCCCACTTCCGAATAAATTGTTCCTAGAGGAATAAGAAGAAATGCTCTTTGTATTCCAGATAAGCGATCGATAATTTTTTCGCTACTAGCAATAAACCGTGACATATTATTCCAGAGGTTAGCTGTGCCCCTAAGATTTTCAACTTTTTCTGCTGCTAAAATCTTATATAATAAAACCTTACAGCATTCCTCAAAATCTCCAATAGCTACTAAATGCTCAATGGCTTCAAAGGCATATTTATGAGTTATTTCTGACTCAATTTCATAGACTTCGAGATAAAATTGGGCAGCAGCGCGGTTAGTCAATAACCACTCCTCACACTCTTCCTTATCTGTTTCTACTTCCTCCAACTTACCCACAATATTATCCCTAATTTCCCCCTTCAACCTTTCTCTAGCTTTAGCTTGCATTACCGGATGCAAGTAATAACCATCCTCACACCACTCAATTAAAGCGCGATCGCGCAAAGCTTTGATGACTCTTTCTCGACGGGATATTGGCACATCCCACAATAAACATAAAAGTGCTGCCTTGGGTAAAATAGGAATTTCTTGATAGCGGTAACAACCTAAACGAAAAAGGAGTCGAGCAGCTCGGGGAAGATCATCTTGGAGTTTGTCAAACTGCCCTTCAATCAAGTTTTCTAAAGTCGGATTGACAAGCAAGTCGTGGCGGTTTTCTTGCCAATATGCCTGTAAATTTCCCTCAAAATCCAGGCGGATGGCATTAGCCAGAATACACATTGCTTCCGCATTACCACCGTAAGCACAGTGTATTTCCTTTAAAGCAGCAGTATCTATCTCAACCTGGTGAGTGCAAAAAAACTCTTCCCAAGCAGCCTCACTCAACCCGCCCAAACGATAAATTTCCACCTGAACTCCAGGTTCGGATAATTGTTCGCGACTGGTGAGCAGGGTGACAGAGTTTGAATTTGGGCTAGCTAGCATCCTCAATAATTCTGCGTAGCAGCGATGTTGAGTTACAAAACGACCTCTTTGCAACGCTGGCTCCAGACGGTCGATAAGTATACCAATCTTTTGTGTACTATTTCGGAGCTTACGTCGTAACCGGTCTAAAGTAATGCCAAATTCTCTTCCTGGCTCTTCCGCAAAATAGCATTCTAACCATTCCTCTATTACCAACTCCACTGAGATGATATTTTCTCTCTCCATCGCAATATGCAATTTTATCGTCAAATCAAATCTTTGAGTCTTAAAAAAGTAGCGGGCCAAAGTAGTTTTACCTATGCCCCCTTCCCCTTGAATAAGAATCAATTTAGCTCCTTGGGCGATAAGCTGATTAAGACCATTAATAGCCTCTTCCCGGCCAACAAAATTGGAGTCTGGTACTATAGGTGTGCTTTGTTCAACTATTTCTTGCCAGTTAACATTGACAGCTTCACAAATATCTTGAAAAGTTCTTTGTTTAATGGGTTCTCTGCGCCAAAATCTTCTCAAGGTTGCTTCGGAGGTATAAGCAGCCTCTAGCCATTGGGGAGCAGCTTTTGTCCAGTTTTTCTGTTTTCTAGCCTGCTCCACTATTTTTAGTCCCTGTGGAGATGCTCTGAGGGCCATAATGTTTATTTTTAAATTGGTATTAACATTTAAATCAGACTTTTCAGGAGCTTTTATGAAACTGACTTTAGATCTATAGACAATATTTTTTCAGGCACACCCTAATGTTATTCAACTTTTGGTTCAACTTTGCCAGATAATTATGTTGTCTATACTACATTTAAATTGAAAATTTTGCTCAGTTTTGCAGTGAAATTGTACAAAAAATCAACAATTTGAATAAGTAAATGAACGGATAGGTAAACAGAAAAATGAGCGATCGCTTAAAGTATCACTTAAGACTGCTCCTGAGCCAACTGCTATTTTATCCTTTCTAGGTTTAGGTGGAATAATGCTACTTAGCAAAAAGAAACAACACAAATCAGGAAGTAAAATTACCAGTGAAATTTAGAGGTAGGTAGGGTTGGGAAAAGTAGCAAAGTCCCGCAAAGGTAAGCAAGCAAAAATATTTATATGCTGGGTTGCACCTCACTTGACCTATCTACAGCATGAGAATTAATTATCCGCTGAGTAGACCACAGTAGGGACGTTGCATGCAACGTCCCTAAAGGGTTTTGGTTATGACGATGTAGTTTATCAAGAGCGAAAAGCGCTGTAAAAAATCCTAAAACAGTTACAACTCTAATACTTTTGACTTTTAACTTCCTCGTAGCGCACTAACGACAGAGTATTCTCCTCGTCTCAGGGTCTTGCTGACAAATAGAAATTGTAGAATCAGTCTCATCTACTATCTGAATCAGCGGCGGTTCACTCGGACTTATATTCTGGGAAGATTGGCTCGGATTTACTTTCTTAGGTAAATCGCCTTCCTGTCTTGGAAATTGAAACATTTGAAAACCCTGACCTGTGGGTTTAACAGTAACTAGATAACGATCGCCTGTCCATCGCACCTTCTTAACGTCGTGAGAAAAAGCCCAAATCTGAATAAGAGGCTGACTGGCAAAATCGGAGTTGCATTCACCGAAACCACGAACATTATCTGTAAAAGCCTTTGGATCTCTGAGCGACCAAATACCAGAAATTCTTACATTTTCTTCTGCACCACTTGCACTGTAATACGACCCATAGACAAGAAAATCATTTGTCCATAGATTTGCCTTCAATAATTGTGCATCGCTTGCTCTCTCATACTTTGCAGCAAGAGACTCACTTCGCAGAAACTTAATTTGTTCCGATTCGCTATGGCGAGTCCAAGTTGCGCTTTTCACACAAAAGTCGATAGCTAGTTCTGTTCCACAGGACTTATCTTTGCTTTCATTATTCAAATAGTCAATTATTTGCTGACCAGTTAAATTGTTAATTTCCTCGATAAACCCAGTACCTGGTTCCGCTTCACCTGTAGAATTTTTGAAGAAATCAAGAACAGTCACATCTTCAGCATATTTTGCTTCACCTTCGCGATCATAATTAATCAGCAAGGCAGTTCCATCTCGTTCTAAACTGCACATAGATAAAGAAATTTCTATACTCGTATCTTTAAGAATACTCAAATTATCTACTCCACCTCTGTCTTGAATGAAGATACCGTCAGCAGTATTAGTAACAGACACAGAATATTTCAGTTGTCTAATACTAATAGCTTTTAGCATGTAAGCATCGTTGCTGCCTCCACCCCTAAGAATGCTCCGCTCTTCATTAGAAGATAAATCTGTATCAATTGCAATTATCTGATCTGCCCAAAAATTAATGTTATTTTGTCCTTCAGTAAGAACAGTGAAACCTCCTGACCATTCCCAAGGATCTAACCAGCGAGTTCCTAAACCTTCATCATCGCCTTTGGCAGATATATCTCCTAAAATCTCATAATTCCAATCTAAAAACATTGGTCCCCTGGGAGCAGCACCATCATCACCCCAAAAGCCTGGAAATAATAGCCACTCTTTACGATCGCCTAATTGGATACTCTCGGCGCGAGGCAAATTGTGTATCTGTTCAGGAGAAGGGTTAAAACTAGACAAATCTCCCTTGTGGAACTCTTGATTTGCCACACCACTATTACTGTTAAACCCTGTTATCCCTCTAAAAGGAAAACTCGCATGAGCGCCAAGCCCGACATAAACATTCGTTCTGTTACTATTGTTAGGATGCTCTAAATATTCCCAAGGAACACTCATGCCTCCTTCGCTCAGACTTAAAGGCGTTTTGACGTGCTGTGAAAATGCTACTCTTTTAGGAACTAAGTTAAAGCTTGTTAAAAAAACTGTAATACCTTCCCAGTCTCCTTGATGGGTATTAAAACCTCCATAGAGTTTCCAGTTACTACGGGGATAGTGAAAATAATAATTAATTGCAATTTCACTTTCACTTGGGTTCTCAGAGATAGAAGCATAAATTGCTGGTTCATAAACTGCTGGCTCTGCAGCACCTTTGGTAAAATTATCAGTATATTGACCGAGGTTTATAGATTGGTAGGAACTTCCAGTAATTTGCGGAGTTTTATTTCCCCAATGTTGACCCCAGGTTTCAGAAATACTAAACGGCATGGGAAAAAGTTCTGGCTTATCTTCGTTTAATTCCCCTTTATCAAAATACAAAATAGGCGCATATTTATTGATTAACTGATTAATTTGCGACTGGTCTAAGTTAGGTTCGGGGCGATCGGCAATGAATAAAGTTTTTAGCCTAGATTTTTCTTCTTCTATTTCATGAGGTACATTATTAGAAATAACGCATCTAATTTTTTGATTTAAAATGAAGTCAAACTGCTCAACAATAGGTTTTTTAGGAACCTCAATATTAGTAATTTTCACCTCATAATTACCTGGTATTAGTTCTTGTGAAAACTCTACTTTTCCAGTCAACTCACCACTAATTCCAAACTTTGCTTCTTCAATGATTTCATTTGATTCTAACGATTTCAGTATCGCTTCCGATTTTTGCGTTAAACCCCACTCGGAACTCCCTAACCCTGCTCCACCTATATTTATATTTAGCTGATATCTACCTTTTTGATCAATTTTTATCCTTAAAGTGCTATCTATTAACTTATCTTTACCCGCTGTTGCCCACCATTTAGAAATACTCTTAATGACTGCTGATGACTGATTCTGTGGTGTCGCAGCAATATGAGATTCCTCAATATTCGGTCTAGCAGCATTAACCCTACCGTAATCCCAGTCAAAAAAACAGGCCATCGAATTAAAACTTAGCAACCCACATACAAGAATTACAAGAGTTTTTTTTAATATGGTCTCTCCTAAGACAACTAAAAAACCGATCAAAGTGATAATCAAAAACCTAGATTTGTCCATAACTTACCTCAACTTAATAATTAAAAATAAATAGCGTGCACCTTGAGGATTATCTTCATAAAATAACAGTATCTGGACTTAGGCATTGGTAAGGAGTTTTGGGCGTTTGAGATTACTTTCCTGAGGGAATACTCCGTAAACACTTTCGTTTGCTGTGGCAAAGCTGTACTAACAGAATGACAGAATTACTTTATGTTGCGTAATATCATGTTCGGATAATCAGTTATAAAAAACCTTTTCCCTTTAAACTTTTCTTTTCCTTCTGCTTTCTGCCTTCCTTACTCCTAAGTGTAAGTATTCAACCGAACATAATATAGTCCTAAGTATATTGAAGTCTTTGTGTAGGGAAAATGTCTGAGTATCACAATAGTCAGAGGAAAACTGCGATCCGTCCCATAATTGCAACTTCCATACAATAAAACCCCGCCAAACTATCAAAAATCTGACGGGATAACCTATACAATTCTTCTAGATTAACTTAACAGCACGCAACCCAAACATTAAAACAGTAGCTACACCTAAGCCACCAACAAACAATACAAAGAAAGCAATAATTCCATCAACAGTCATTAACTTTTCTCCAAAATGGCGAATAAAACTATAAAATTAAGTCTAATATTTAATGTTCAAAATAGCAAAGTCTGAAATTATCCATGGCATCCATCACCGTTCAACTACCCTCCAAATCCTATGAAATAGCGATCGCTCCTGGCAACCTCGACCAACTTGGCCAAAAAATGCAATCCCTCAACTTGGGTAAAAAGGTCTTGCTGGTCTCCAACCCAGAAATATTTGGTCATTATGGCTCTAGAGCGATCGCCTCTCTCCAAAAAGCGGGTTTTGATGTTTCCCACTGCACCCTCCCTGCTGGAGAACAATACAAAAACTTTCAAACCCTAAACAATATTTACGATGCAGCTTTAACACACCGTATCGAACGGTCTTCGACAATGGTCGCCCTGGGGGGTGGAGTCGTTGGCGATATGACTGGGTTTGCAGCAGCGACTTGGTTGCGGGGTTTGAATGTAGTGCAGGTTCCCACTTCTCTATTAGCAATGGTGGATGCTGCTATTGGGGGAAAAACGGGAGTCAATCATCCCCAAGGTAAAAATCTCATCGGTGCTTTTCACCAACCACGTCTAGTGTTAATTGACCCAGAAGTATTAAAAACTTTACCGGTGCGTGAGTTTCGAGGTGGAATGGCAGAAGTTATTAAATATGGAACTATCTGGGATGCGGAATTATTTGCCAAAATGGAGAATAGTCAAAAGCTTGATGAAATTAATCATCTTACGCCGGGGTTATTAGAGGAAATCTTGATTAGATCTTGTCAAAGTAAGGCTGATGTGGTAGAGAAAGATGAAAAAGAATCGGGATTAAGGGCAATTTTGAATTATGGTCATACTATTGGTCATGCAGTGGAAAGTTTGACTGGTTATACTATGGTGACTCATGGTGAAGCGGTTGCTATTGGGATGGTGGCTGCGAGTCGGTTGGCGGTTGAGTTGAGGATGTGGGATGAACAGAGCGATCGCCGTCAGTTAACTTTGATAGAAAAGGCTGCTTTACCGACGAGGTTACCGAGTGGGTTGGATATTGAGGAAATTTTGATTTCTTTGCAAACGGATAAAAAGGTTAAAGCGGGTAAAGTTAGATTTGTGTTGCCGACTGGGGTGGGTGTGGTTAAGATTACAGACCGGGTAAGTGCAGATGTATTAAGGGGAGTCTTGGCAGGAATGGGTTGATGAAGTCAGAAGTCATTTCAGTTATCAGTTATCAGTTCTCAGTACCTCTGCCTGTTTACGCAGCATTGCGTAGTAAAGTATTGGGATTGAAATATTGAACTTGATTTTTTTTCATACCCTTGAAAGGGAAAGCAATTGACCTTAATTTTTTGGTCAGAAGTTAGAATTCAGAAGTTAACTAGGACTTGCTGAAATTGTTATTCAATATGATTAAGTGATAACCAAAAATCTTAATTCTTGTAGGTTGGGTTGAGGAACCGTTAGCGGAGCTTATCCGTTAGGATAAACCCAACATTTTTATAATTTTATGCTAATATTTCATCATTATATACAGTTTTACCCACAAATTTAATAACCCATATTTTACGAAACAATCAACCAGAAAAACTATTTTCAATAGTATAAATTAAAATGCCAAACAAAGATTCCAAATCCCCAATAAAATACTCACTTATATCAATCTCAACTTGATTTTTGATCAACCTTAAAAACTTCCAATTACTCCCTGTTGTAACAATTCCATAAATACAATAAATTTGATTATTTTTTTGTTTGTCAAACAACTGAGCTGCCACCATTTCCGCAATACACTGAGCTAGTGCAGATTTAATATTATCGTTTTTGCCTCAACAATTGTCACTACAGGAGCGGTTACCTCTAACTGTTAAAGAAGCTAGAAAAATCTCATAAATTTATTGTAGCCAACTAAACTTTTTTTATTCAACTATTTTCAGATTTATCATCTTTCAAAATCGTCTTTGTAAAGCGATCGCATTCCTGACACAAAAGAGAATATTGCCTGAAATTCTTGTAGAGATGTTTCATCGAACATCCCTACATTATTACTTCTACATATTGCCTATTGACAATTTTAATAATCACTGGCTTCCTGACTCACTGAAGCATTTGCCTTAGTCGCTTGCCATAGCTTAAAAAGTAACAACTCAATCCGATCGCTCAACGCAGTGATAAAAATTCCATTCTCATATTCTGGATCTACTGTTATCCAAGTTCCTCCTAAACTAACTTCCACAAACTCATCATCAGCAACACAGAGGGCAATCTCATCTCCACCCTCTTTTTGCACAGCTACCTCCAACATTGACAACTCAGGTAAATTTACAGGTAGCAAAAAAGCAGCAGAACTTGGTTCAACTACAATTTTTTGACCAACTCGCATAGCCAAGATTACCCGCAGTGCTACCAACTGTTCGGGAGATTGAGCCAAACGCTCCATATAAAAGCCAGATTCAGTATAAGTTAACTTTAGCATTCCCCTTGGTCTCTCCTTTTTTTATTGGAAGAGCTTCGGATGTTATTGAGTAATTAATCTATAACTCGAAACTCAAAACTCTTTGCAGTTATTGAAATTAGTTTTGTTAGCAATATCTGGCGCTTAACGAAGTCAGAAGTCAGAAGTCAGAAGTTGTTTTTGTAACGGGAATTTTGAGCAACCCTCCAAAAACATTTCGCCTTAGAGGATATATGAAAAGTTTTTTGATACTGAATTTTGCCCCTCTATCCTTCAACTTTGGGGATTCTGCTCCCCGAGCAAGCCAACTTTGGGGGGAATCAGATAATTTGCTTCTCAAAGTCTCCCAACTTTGGGGGATGCGCGGGGGCTTGGATGGACTTCTCAGACAACCTCTTAAAAGGCGGAGTTTTAGACTCAATTATTTTGATAATTGTTTGACCTTTTTCCGATCATTCCAATCATTTCTGCTCAAAATAACGACACCAAAATTTAGTTCTAGGAAGTAACTAGAACTAACGAAAATTATAGACAACTTTTTAGATCTGCTTCAGTAAAAAAATAAGACCTTCTAAACTTCGTGTTGTCGTTCGCGCCAGAACTGTTCAGCAAATGCAATAGTCGGATGTATTGGTGTTTTCGGTTGGTGTGATAATTTCATCCCTGCCTCAGTAGGAGTACGATTACCTTTCATTGCATTGCACCTTTCGCAAGCCGTAACTACATTATCCCAACTATGTTTACCACCCCTAGACCGAGGAATAACATGATCTAAGGTGAGACGTTTAGTAGTCCCGCAATATTGGCAACGGTGATGATCCCTCTTTAACACTTCCCTACGATTGACTGGAGGAACTTTCCACACTCGTTCTTGGGAGGCCATTGTTAGGCGAATTTGTTCCGGTACATATAAGACCAAACTAGGAGAACGCACAGCCCAGCCACTACCATTATCAAAATCTAGAGGTTCAGCTTTGCCAGTCACCAACAGAGCGATCGCCCGTTTGATATTAATGCGGGTCATTGGTAAGTAGTTCTTAGAAAATACGACTACAGATTGGTTTAATACTTGAGTCATGCTGGTCACTGCTTTACCTCCTAAATTTTAGATTTTAGATTTTTTCTAGCAACTGGTTTTTCAATTAACTAGCTATCAACTATTAGCACTTCCCTACGGGATGCTACGCAAACAGCACTTCAGCCTAAAAATTTGCACATATAATTAGGTATCTGTTTGAGCAGTCCCCGCCAAGCTGACCGCTGAGTGCTGAACTGCGTTAATGCTTTTTAATTGTCCGAATTCAAAAATTAATTTTATTTTTCTATTTCCCGGTCCTATTTAAAACTAACAGCCCCTGCTTCTATTTCTTCGGAAGCGGGGGCTAGAAAAAAGATTTTTATACCTTTTAGTCTGACTTATGTACAGATTTTTTTTGTCTGTACCTCCCGCTTCTGATGAATTGATTTGACCTAATATCTGGCCCTTCAATCTGAAAAATATGATTAAATTTTTCGAGTAGCTCTAAACCTCCATAATCAATGCCAAAGTTATTTCCATCACATAATATTGTTCCCAACATCAGCCATGAAATAGCCCCACAACCCTTAAATAGGTTGTTTTTTGACTGATCGATGCCTTGAATAAATGAATGGTTCACAGGAAAGCTCTCAAAAAGTTGGGGTTTCAAATCTAACCTTTTTTATACTACACTAATATTACAGAGATGTCTACCTAAAAATTTTAAGGAGAAAAAAAATCATGTACACAATTCCCAGAACTTCAACTACTGATATGGAAGTTACTAGCATTCGTTTGGAAAGGGAGTTAAAGGATAGACTGAAAAGACTAGCTAATAATAAAGGCTATCAAGCTCTGATTCGAGATATCCTCTGGAACTATGTTCAGCAAAAGTCTGGAGATTATCGGCCACAGTTTTCCCATTCAGATATTCGAGCTAGTCTACCTGCAACGGCCCAACAGGAGGAACGATGTGTGCTTACTGGCAAAGTGATACGAGCAAATGAATCTATGTTATTAGGACTTACGAATAATGGTGATATGGTGCCCCTCAGTATAGATAGTATGGACGATTAAATAAATTTTATATTGGTGATGGGCGATGGGCAATTGAGAAGTATATTTAAAGATGACGACGCCCAAATTTATTTTTTGTCTGTTTGCCCATCACCTGCTATTTCAGTTATGTGTCAAAACTTGAGAAAAGGTCAAAGGTATAGCAAGTATTATTTACACCTTCAGACAAGCTCTGCTAACCTTGAGTAAAGTTATTCAATGTAAGTAATGGCCAAATTTCACGGTTCCTTAACAGGGATAGAAGTCAAAATTGAATACCATCCTGCAAACACAGAACTCGGAGAATTATATGAATCCTGGAAACGATCTGCTGTTAATAGAAAACCAAGATTTTTTGCGCCAAGCTACCCACATTCATTTGACAGGTCATAGAGAATTTGATGAAGAATCTCATGGCAAATCTTGTATTCGCCTAGCGTGTGTGGAAAAATGTTAGTTTTTCCACATATTCGAGAATCTGAATATTCCCAACTGTGGTCTGTTAATTTTTCTCCCTGCAAAACTGGTTTAGTCGAAACTAGCCCCACCGATGATAATGAATTTGGTATTAAACTTCATAGCACTGTTCATAATAGATAGGGTTTGCGCTTCACTAGTCTTTTTGCGCTCGGCAGGGAGTAGGGAGTAGGGAGTAGCTAAGAATCAAGAGTTGGAGGGAGTTGTAGAGGAGGTAGTCAGAAAAATTATCCCTTGCCAACTCTGCCCAACTATATGCCAGAATACTCACTTTTGAGCTTTCTGAGGCGAAAATCAGGTATTTCTGATCTAAACAGGCTAAAACCAATATCAGTAAAGACTTTGATATTTAATCAGCAAACCCTAGATAGACTACAGTTAGTATGGGCCACCCAAAAATATTTTTCTACTCCCTACTCTCTATTCAAAAATAATTTTGTAGTCTACTTAAATAAAAAGCGCTGTAATTATTCAGTAATTGGGAATTGTCACTTTAATTTTTCCTGAATTTCTCTATGTTTTTCTATCCCTTCAAAAGCATAACGATTGTAACCATTATATTCAATTAATTGTTCGAGATACTCAACCCGATCATCTGACTGAGGGTGAGTTGAAAGAAAACCCAAAGAACGTTTACTACCTTTTTTTTCATCCAGAGTTGCCATAAAATTTCGCAAACCATCAGCAGCATAACCAGCAGTAGCTAAAACACGGGTACCAACAAGATCGGCTTGACGCTCATTACTCCGACTGTACTGTAAACTAATTAAACTTGCAGCGATGTTGCTAATAGGAATATCAGTTTTTAACGCATCACTAACAATTTCCCCTGCACTATCATACAAATTATTAGTCACAACTCTTTGAAAACCGTGAGAAAGAACCGCATGAGCAACTTCATGGGTAAGTAAACCTGCTAATTCTGCTTCGGAATTAGTATTAAGAATTGATCCCGTATTAACAAATACTTTACCTCCAGGTAAAGCAAAAGCATTGAGAGACTTGTCTCGCACTACATAAAATTCGTATTCAAAATCATCTCTACCCATTAACTCTGCAATGGAATTACCAATTTTAGTTACATATTCGACTACCTCCTCATCTTCTACAAGTGACAGTTGTCTCTTATACACATTTGCTGCTCGACTGCCTAAACCTGATTCTCCTTGCAGCATCAAACTACCCATTTTCAAAGTTTCGCCTACAACAGTTCCCACTACGTTACAATTACCAAGCAAAGCACAACCACCAACTCGAACAGCAGTTCCAAAGAGACCTTTGCCTACCATTTGTCCCTTAATTCTATCCTGGAATTTGTCAAAGTTATCGTCGGCAATTTCTAGAAACTTTTCTGCTTCTGGATGATCTGGGTTAACTAAGACAAATTGACGAGCTGCGATAGATGCTTGTAAATAGTCTTTTTCTTTTCTGAGTGCTTTTACATGAGCTTCAACTATTTCTACTGAGTCAGGTAAGATACTGGCAGCTTTCTCCAATACTTGCAGAGCTTCTTTTTTCTTTTTATTCTTTTGTAGTGTTTCAGCTAACAATAGATGACCGGGAACAAATTCCGGATTTTGTGCTACAAATTCTTGCAACATTTCCAGGTTATCATTTTTATCAGCATCTTTTTTTGCTTCTTCCCACTGGGTTTGAATTTCGGTTGGTAAATCTTCAACTTTGTCTATGGGGTCTGGAAACATGGTGTTTTGATGAGATTCAAAAGGTGCTTTGACTTTCCGGTAAAGTTCTTCTGCTGCTTCTCTGTCTCCTTGCTCATAGAAAAAATCTGCTTTGATTAGGGTTTTGTAGGGGTCTTCTGGTTCAATTTCTGTTTCAATTTCAGTGGGAGTGGGTTCTATTTCGCTAGTTGTTTCTTGTTGCTGGTTAGTGGGTGTGGGGTTGGCGATCGCTATTTGCCATGATAAACAGATTTTCAGGAGTATGACTAAAAGTAGAGTTAAGATAAATAATTTGTGTGTTTTTTTCATGGTTGAAATTCTCCTTGATCGCATTATTAAAATTCAATTTTTAAGACTTCTTATTTTAGAATTGAAACACCAAAAATGACGTTTTTTATAGTATTGCATTGGCACATTTACTGATTCAGCAAAATACTTCTACTCTGGTAGAGTAGACATTTTATTAGATAACATCTCCCCCACTTTTTTTATCAATTTTTTATCGACTTTCCCCCATACATATCCAGACAACCACTCATTTAATGTAGGATGTCTTCCTGTACCTTCTCCCCAAGTAATAACGTATATTTTTCCATTTTTTTCAACAATTTGTCTAGTAATTTTACCAGGGTGTAAAACATGATTTTTTCTCGTGTAATTTGTTATAGACTTATTATTCTCATTGATAGTTGTTCTGATAGTATCTATATTAAAACCCAACCCCCACCAACTCAATATATTCAAGTCTGTTGTTTGGCAATGCTCAACTTTTTCTTGACTTTCGTCAGTTGGTGCAATAAGTTGTTTATTACTGACCATGACTCTAAAAACAAAATCAATATTACAACCCTGAGTGTTAAGAGAGCAAACTTCATTTTCTACTGGATAAAAATGATAGTTTTTATGGTTTTGATCGTAGGAAGCCTGTATTTCATCATCACCACAAGGAGCGTTTGCTATTGCACTTTCGGAACAAGAAATTACATACCACCATCGAGTATCTGGATTACTGTTTCCAATTAACTTTACTCCCACATATTCTGCATTATCGGGCAAAGTAAATCTTTTTTGATGTCGTTCTGATTTAGGACCATCAGAGTAAATTGTTTTACCATCTAAATACAATTCAATAGTGTCAGGAATATCAAAAAACTCGTATTCTAAAGCAACTTTACGATTAGCACCCCTGGGGATTTCAAATAAATCGCTTCTAATTTCACTAGCGCCATTTACCCGCTTTTCATTACATTGAACAGCTCGTTCACAGCTAGCAATAGATAGAGATTGTCTAGAATTAATATTATTTTTTAATCCCGCAGAAGTGGCAGCTAAAACTAATCCAATATTTCGAGTAATTTGAGTTTCACTAGAAGAGAGTTTATTTCCCTTTCCCCCAACAATATCAGCTATTTTACCTAACTTTGAACTAACACTTTGATTGCAGTTAGATGATGTTAATAACATCGGTTTAGTAGTAGCAATTAAAGTTTCTTTAGTTAGATTTGCCTGGGACAAATCAATAGTTTCTATTATTTGACTATCAGGTGATTTAATAATAGCTTGAGTGTCAGTAAATTCTCCTTGATTGCCATCAGCTAGAACAACTTTTGATAATTTATTGTTTTGGAATTCGACTTGAAAATTGTTGAGATTTTCAGGTTTAGCTCTGTCCATAACTATGCGATTTTTTTCAGTTAATTTACTCTCATCAATGACAGCTAGATTTTGAAATTTGATTCCATATAATTGAAAGCTGGCATTGGGTAAATTAATTGTATAAATTTGTTGAGCTTTGGTTGAGGGAGAAATCAGGGAAATTTCTCTTTTACCAGAACTAAAAGGCATTTGAGTAGTAATCAAAAAATCCTGTGGTAATGCCTGTTGCAAATCCAAATTAATATTTGGTTTTCTAGCTCTGGGTATTTGTCCTATAGTGGTTGACACTCTAGTTATTTCAGTATTAGTGGGAGATAAAGTTGCATGGGCAGAATTACTAAAGTTTGCATAACATCTCACTGAATTAAAACTAAGTAAGCCACAGAGGAGAATAGAGAAAGTTTTATTTAGTATAGTTTCCCCTACAATAGCTAAAAAGCCGATAAAAGCGATAATCAAAAACTTAATTTTGCCCATAAATGACCTTACTTATACTATTTATCAAAAGTCTTGCTACATCTATATCACGCTCAACAATGTTGCTGAACGACGAATGATAGCTGCCTGCCACTTTACGCTTAGTGACTGCCACAAGCAATGACCGTTTTGCCCAATTGTTATCGGGATGCACTTGAGGATAGTCTAAGAAATAGTCCTTTGAGTAGTTCTACTTCTTCAATCAGTTTTTCTATATACTTGTTACTGTTGCCAAAGCAGCTCTAGTGGAACTGCTTTGGACATTAGTTCTAGGTCTTTTCAGTCTTTTGAGATATCTGGTAACTTGAAGTTCATTTATCTATACTACAGAGCTTTCCCTTCTTGTCAACCTTTATGCCTGAAAGTTTAGGTCTTTCCTGTTAACAAAGTAAGTATTTCTATGGATGTAGGAAATAGGTCATAGGGAGTCTTTTTAATTCTAAATTTTTAAGAGAATAGTATCGATCAATTAATTGACTTTTGGAAATAAATATCTTTACTATATAGCAATCCTAAATAGGTTGCGACAAATCAAAAAGTAGATAAAAAAACTGAAACTCTTACCTGTTACCAGTTAAGTGTTCCTTCTCTTTGTCAGCATTCCGCAAGCGAGCTGACGGCGACGTGGGGTCTGACCGCTCTCTTGGTCGATTGGATATGGCGAGGAGACCTCGCCATCCCTCGACCGCTATTCCCTAAAAAGCAGTAATATTTTTGACACGAATAAAATAGGATTGCTATATTACCAAGAAGTATAATTTAAACAATAGAAATAGTTATTAACTATGAATATCAATCAAGAATTTATTTATGCCCCTAATATTCGCTTATTTACTTATCATTTAAAAACGGTAAATTTGACGAATTACCAAAAGTTTGAACTAGAAATTACAGACATTCAAACTTTCTATCAAATCCTCTTAGATTATTATGGCGGATTGGACCAAAGCCAGAGTCCATCAAAATTAAAATTACGCTCTGATTTTTCCGACTTCCTCAACTCTGGTCTGCCTAATTTAGACTTAATTTATCATCCTCAAGGCAGAGGTCGTCAAAGAATTACTCTGGCAAATAACTCCCCATACAAAGGATTTATTTATCCTCAATTTCTCAATGATACATATAGTTTTTCTCTCACCATTTATCATCCCCAAAATCCAGGAAAAGACAAAGTTTCCTTTGCCGACTTATCTCAATTAAAACCACCCCGTCAATTTTTTTCAGGAATTAATCATAACTCAGACCAAAAATTACAAAAAACACAAAAAAAAGCCTTTTGGGGAAGCACAATAATGTTAAGCGGTTTTCTCCCAGAAAAACCCGAAACTCCCGCAAAATTAAAACCCCTTGCTGACTGTTACTTACAAAATTTTCTTAATCTAGAAAACCTCGAAGATGCACCACCCTTTTATACAAGTGGCGAACTTCTAGATGGCTATATTTACGAATATCAAAACCCCAATAATTATCATCCCTACGGACACATAATTATCCTATTTATCTTTGCCGAAATTACCACAGAAAAACTCAACAAAATTCAATGGGATTTACCAGAACTATTTTTGTACCATCACAAAAATAAGCAAAACTTTGCCGATAGCAAAAAAGAATATAAAACTGCCCTAGAAGATATCAAAAAAATCGAAGAGATTATTCAAAAATTTCCAGTTTATCTTCCTACTATTGGAGAAGAAAAATTGAGAATTGAAAGTGCCGAGTCAAGAGCAATATTAGCCACTTCCAACTCCGTAGAAATATTGCATAATTCCCTACCTATCCCCAACTCCTCCACCCTTTCAGACCAACAACTAAAAAACCTCAAACAACAAATCAAAAATCTCCTAGACCTCTCCCTAAAAAATTCCCAATACCTCCGCAGTTTAGGGAACTTTCAAAACACAATAGATATTAACCGTGAAAACTATCTCAACAAAATTAACCGCCTAGAAAAATTAACCCAGAGCCAACTAAATATTTGGCAAGACTATGCCAACCTAGACTTTCAACGCTTCCAACGACAAATTCAAGCAGACCTAACCTATCTCCATCAAGGCTCACTTTTACTAGATAGAGCGATCGCTACTATTCGCGGTTTAGTAGAAATAGACCAAGCAGAACGAGACCAACAACGACAAAAAGCTGAACTATTACTCCAAGACAACATTCAAGCGATCGGTCTAGGGGTAGGAACAGGAGCCATTCTAGCCTCAACTTTCGGTTTAGTCACCCAACCTGCTACTTGGCCATGGCAAAAAAACCATAGCTTGCTTCCTCATCCTTTTCCAGCAGCAGTTGTGGTTAGTAGTTTAACCGCTTTGGTGGTATGGAAATGGACAAAAGATCATTTAGAGAAAAAGCGCAATTTAAAGTAGTGGACTGACACGCCTAAAATGGTGCAATAGTAGGGGCGGGTTCCGCGTTAAGTTAATGGTGTCACCCAGGACTGAGTAAACCCGCCCCCTTATTAAAAATTATAAATCAGAAATAAAAAATATATTCATTACTATTCTGACATACGCAATAGTAGATTGACATCCTCCCCAGCCTAAAGACGTGGGGATTCCTACTGAGCCGTAGCTCCTCGGCGAGTTGACCTTTCACAGGCTGCTGCTACTTTTGCAGTAGTCTTACGCTTGCCTCCACGTCCGTTTAATGTCTCGGACTGCCCGCCCGCGACTAATATATTTATTGCTGCATTTTCGTCTCTATCATGTTTTGCACCGCAGTTGAGACACTCCCACTCTCGCACCTGAAGGTCTAATTTTCCACCTTTAAAGCCACAATTTGAGCAAATTTGAGAGGTCGGTTCCCAACGACTAATTACTCTAAAATCACGACCATATTTTTCTGCTTTTCCTTCTAAGAGTGTCCTGAATTGCCTCCAACCTAAATCTGATATCGCCCTGGATAATTTACGGTTTTTCACCATGCCAGAAACGTTTAAATCTTCTAAAACAACTGTTTGGTTTTCACGAATTATTTCAGTAGATAATTTATGTAGAAAATCTGTCCTTGTATCTTTCAGCTTGGCATGGAATTTAGCTACTCTAACCCTGGCTTTTTCATACCTTTTAGAGCCTTTAGTTTTATGAGATAATGACTTACTTAACTTTCTTAATTTCTTAATTCGTTTCTTCAGTGGCTTAGGAGCATCAACCTTTGTACCATCACTAAATGTAGCAAAGGTTTTAATACCTAAATCTATGCCTACTGAATTATCAGTTTGAGGTAAGATTTCTGGTTGTATTTCTACTACAAAACTCAAGAAATATCTATGAGCTGAATCTTTGATTACTGTTACTGATGATGGAGGAGCAGGTAACTCTCTTGACCAAACTATTTTCAGCTTTCCAATCTTAGCCAAATAAACTTTGTGTTGACCAATTTTAAATCCTCCCTTTGTAAACCTAGCAGTTTGCTTTGACTTTCTACTTTTAAATTTAGGAGGTTTAACAGGTCTACCTTTTCTCTTGCCTTGAGTTGATTTAAAAAAGTTTTGATAAGCCTGGTTTAAATCATTCAATGATTGCTGCAATGGTATGTTAGAAACCTCTGACAACCATTCTCTTTCTTCAGTCTTTTTAGCTTGAGTAATAAAAAGCTTTTGTAGTTCTGAATTAGTAGATTTCTTTTCTCCTGATTTATACCTATGTTGGCAGTAAGCTAGACTATCATTCCAAACCACACGGACACAGCCAAATAGCTTGGCTAATCGGTATTTTTGTCCCGGTGTTGGATATATACGGTACTTAAATCTAGCTTTCATAACTTAAGTTTCAAACTAACAAAATAATAACATATTTATACACAAAAATCAACTAAAAAGCTGCCCTAGAAGGGCGAGGCTTGAAACCCAATTTTTCGGTCAAACCCTCCCATCAAACTACTTTCAAAAGTCAATGGACACAAGCAACAACGATTATTAAAAATCAGAAATAAAAAATATATTCATTGCTGTTGCGACATACGCAATAGTAAAAAATTGCACTATCACAACAGCCACTCGACATCTTTACTGGCAAGAATATCAATTTTATACTACATTAGTAATATAAGTAATACGCGAAGCGATCGCCCAGAGAAAAAGCTATTAAAAAAAAGTTTTGGGAGTCTTCTGATATAACTTTTGACTTTTGACTTTTGAATTTTTACTTCTGACTTAATTTAGAGATGAATAGAAAAACAGTAGAATCAGGATTAATATTACTCGCTCTGACAGGTTCTCAAGCTTACGGTACTTCGACACCTTCATCAGATTGTGATTATAAAGGAGTTTTTATTGCACCGAAAGATTATTATTTAGGCTTCAAAGTGCGACTCGTTGGCCACTAAACCAGGAAACTGGGTATAAATGGCCGTTCCAAGTCAATACATGAGGACAACCTCGACTTGTGAATAACTCTTATTACCTTGGTGGTGAAATTCCATCCGCCTCGTTGTTGGGTTGACAGTATAGGCCACACTGGTGAGAATGAACATCAAACTGGTGAAGCTGGTCTAAAAGCGGAAAAATACCAGTTACCAGGAACGATACCGCGAGCAAAGGCTGACAAGTGGACGAATAGGAAGGTAATTAAACTCTCGTTACTAAAAACCGTTCCAAAGGTAGCTATGGAGAGATTTAACTTGGTAGACTTATTAAACTCACGTTATCTTAAAGCAAGTCCTACCCGTAGAGTCTGGATACCAAAACCAGGACGGGATGAAAAGAGACCTCTTGGAATCCCTACGATGTGCGACCGTGCATTACAAGCTCTGGTTAAGTTGGGTATGGAACCAGAGTGGGAGGCTAGGTTTGAACCTAACAGCTATGGTTTTAGGCCAGGACGGTCAACGCATGATGCTATTGTCGCTATTTATACCAGTATCAAACGCAAACCTAAATATGTACTGGACGCGGATATATCAAAATGTTTTGACCGAATTAACCATGATGCGCTGTTGAGAAAAATAGGTCAATCTCCTTACAGACGGTTAATCAAGCAATGGTTGAAGTCTGGAGCATTTGACAATAATCAATTCTTAGAATCTGTGGAAGGTACACCACAGGGAGGGGTAATAAGTCCCCTGCTAGCAAACATCGCCCTGCACGGTATGGAAGAAAGGTTGATGGAATTTGCCAAGATCTTAGACATGAAAAACTGTAATGGTCAACAAATAGGTTGGCGTGATAAAATAAAAAGCCTTTCACTAATACGCTACGCTGATGACTTCGTTATCCTACATGAAGATATCAAAGTAGTCCTGCAAGCAAAAACCGTAATACAGGAATGGTTAAACCAGGTAGGATTAGAACTAAAGCCAGACAAAACCAAAATTGCCCACACCTTAGAAGAACATGAAGGGAATAAACCCGGATTTGACTTTTTAGGCTTTACTATCAGGCAATGGAAGGTCAAGTCAACCAAACAAGGATTTAAGACTCTGATTAAACCATCCTCTAAGAGTATCAAAACTCACTACCGGAAACTGGCAGATATATGTGATTCTCACAAAACTGCCCCTACTAAAGCTCTAATAGCTAAATTAAATCCAGTAATAAGAGGATGGGCTAAATATTTCTCAACTCAAGTCAGTAAAGAGGTTTTTAGTAAAATAGACAACCTCCTATGGGCAAGAATATGGAGATGGGCGAATAGAAGGCATCCAAATAAGTCGGCCAAATGGGTCATTTCAGTTATCAGTTATCAGTTATCAGTTATCAGTTATCAGTTATCAGT